>JASCPF010000044.1 GCA_029959325.1 Microbacteriaceae bacterium PS02068 | reverse complement strand
CTACGGGGTCGTGCAGACCGACCACGCCGCGGGTGCCGCCGCCGCGACGCGGCACCTGCTCGCGCTCGGCCGCGGGCCGGTGTGGCACGTCGCGGGGCCCGCGGGGTCGTTCGCCGCATCCGAGCGTGAGCGCGGCTGGCGCGACGCGTTGGATGCCGCGGGCGTCGAAGCCCCACCGATCCTGCACGGCGACTGGTCGGCCGCATCGGGCCACGCCGCCGGCCGCGACCTGCCCGACGACGCGCGCGCGGTCTTCGCCGGCAACGACCAGATGGCGCTGGGCCTGCTGCGCGCGCTCGCCGAGGCGGGGCGCGCCGTGCCGGGCGACGTGGCCGTCGTGGGATTCGACGACGTGGCGGATGCCGCGGACTACCGCCCCCCGCTCACGACCGTCCGCCAGGACTTCGATGCCCTCGGCGCCGCCGCCGTCGACGCGCTGGTCGCGCGGATCGCCGGCGGCGCCCCGGCACCCGGGATCCTCACGCCGACCCTCGTGGTGCGCGCGAGCGCCTGACCGGCGCCCGAGCGCGCACCGGCGCGAGACCGCACCCCACTCAGCTCGCGGCGCGGCGCGCTTCCCAGCCCGTGCGCACCATGTCGTCGACGCTGTAGCGGTTCTGCCAGTCGAGGTCGCGCGCCGCCAGCTCGCCGGTCGCGACGATGCGGTCGGGGTCGCCGGGGCGACGCGGGCCGATGGCGGCCGTGAACGGGATGCCCGTGACGCGCGCCATGGCATCCATGATCTGCTTCACGCTGAGCCCGTTCTGCGAGCCCAGGTTGTACGCCGGCTCGACGGGCTCGCCCGCGGCGAGGCGCTGCGCCGCCACGACGTGCGCCGCGGCGATGTCGCCGACGTGCACGTAGTCGCGCACGTTCGTGCCGTCGTCGGTGGAGTAGTCGTCGCCGTTGATCTGCGGGGCCTGGCCGGCGAGGAGCTTCTCGAACACGATCGGGAAGAGGTTGTGCGGGCTCGTGTCGTAGACCGTCGGGTCGGCCGAGCCGACCACGTTGAAGTAGCGCAGCGACGTGTGGCGCAGCGGGTGCTCATCGGATGCCGTGGCGATGCCCTGATCGCGCAGCAGCCACTCGCCGATGAGCTTCGACTCGCCGTAGGGCGACGCGGGGCGCTTGGGCAGGTCCTCCGTCACGAGCGGCACGTCGGGCGTGCCGTAGACCGCGGCGCTGGACGAGAACACGATGTTGTGGACGCCGGCATCCGCCATCGCCTGCAGCACGACGCGCGTGCCGTCGACGTTCTGCTCGTAGGTGTGCAGCGGGCGCTGCACCGAGACGCCGGCGTACTTGTACCCGGCCACGTGGATGACGCCCTGCACGTCGTGCTCGCGCATCACCGAGACCAGCAGGTCGCGGTCGAGGATCGTGCCGCGGGCGAACGGGACGCCGTCGGGGACGAACGATGCGTGTCCGCTCGAGAGGTCGTCGACGACGACCGGATCGATGCCTGCCGCGGCCAGCGCGCGCACGACGTGCGCCCCGATGTAGCCTGCTCCTCCGGTGACCAGCCAGCTCATGACGCTCCTCGTGTCGATCCTCGTACAGATCCCTCACCCGCATGTTGACGATAACACGACGACACGCGACAGCGCGCGGACGCGCGTCTGACTGCCTCGTCGCCCCGGGCAGAGACGAGCGCGCTCAGCCCCCGAGCGCCTCCGACACGACGGCGCGGGCCTCGGCCTGCACCTCGGCGAGGTGTTCGGGCCCGCGCAGCGATTCGGCGTAGAGCTTGTACACGTCTTCGGTACCCGACGGGCGCGCGGCGAACCACGCGTGCTCGGTCTGCACCTTGAGACCGCCGATCGCGGCGTCGTTGCCGGGCGCGTGCGAGAGCTTCGCCGTGATCGGCTCGCCCGCGAGATCGGTCGCGCTGACGGCCTCGGGAGCGAGCTTTCCGAGCGTCGCCTTCTGCGCGGGGGTCGCCGGGGCATCCACCCGCTGATACGCCGACGCGCCGTACTCGGCCTCGAGCTCGGCGTAGCGCTGCGACGGTGTCTTGCCCGTCACCGCGAGGATCTCCGAGGCGAGCAGGCACAGCAGCAGCCCGTCCTTGTCGGTCGTCCACACCGTGCCGTCGAAGCGGAGGAAGGATGCCCCCGCCGACTCTTCACCGCCGAAGGCGACCGACCCGTCGAGCAGGCCCGGCACGAACCACTTGAATCCGACCGGCACTTCGAGCAGCTCGCGGCCGAGCGACGCGGCGACCCGGTCGATGATCATCGACGACACGAGGGTCTTGCCCACCGCGGCATCCGTCGGCCATCCGTCGCGATGGCTGAACAGGTAGTCGATGGCGACGGCCAGATAGTGGTTCGGGTTCATCAGCCCCGCGTCGGGCGTGACGATGCCGTGGCGGTCGGCGTCGGCGTCGTTGCCGGTGAGGATGTCGTACTCGTGGCGGCGCGCGACGAGGGATGCCATGGCGCTCGGCGAGCTCGGATCCATGCGGATCTTCTCGTCCCAGTCGAGCGTCATGAAGCGCCAGGTCGGGTCGACCTCGGGGTTCACGACCGTGAGGTCGAGCCCGTAGCGCTCGCCGATCAGGGCCCAGTACTCGACCGACGCGCCGCCGAGCGGGTCGGCGCCGATGCGGATGCCGGCGCGCTTGATCGCCTCGACGTCGATGATGTTCGCGAGGTCGGCGACGTAGCCCTCGCGGAAGTCGTACGTTCCGATGGTGTCGGCGTCGATGTCGGCGAAGCGCGTGCGCTGCACGCCCTCGAGACCGGCCGCGATGAGCTCGTTCGCCCGGTCGGCGATCCAGCCCGTCGCGTCGGTGTCGGCGGGGCCGCCGTGCGGCGGGTTGTACTTGAAGCCGCCGTCGCGCGGCGGGTTGTGCGACGGCGTCACGACGATGCCGTCGGACCGGGCGGGGTCATCCGCGGCGAGCGAGCGGTTGTACGTCAGGATCGCGTGGCTGAGCGCGGGGGTGGGCACCCAGGCATCCCGCGCGTCGGTGCGCACATCGACGCCGTTTGCGACGAGCACCTCGATGGCGCTGCGTTCGGCCGGCAGCGACAGGCCGTGGGTGTCGCGGCCGAGGAACAGCGGCCCCGTGATCCCCTGCGCCGTGCGGTAGTCGACGATCGCCTGGGTCGTCGCGAGGATGTGATCTTCGTTGAAGCTCGTCGACAGCGACGAGCCGCGGTGGCCGCTCGTGCCGAACGCGACGCGCTGCTCGGCGATCTGCGGGTCTGGCTTTCGGTCGTAGTAGGCGTTGATCAGCTCATCGACGTCGATGAGGTCGGTTGCTTCTGCAGGGTGTCCGGCGCGGCTCATGCGCTCAGTCTGGCACTGGATCGCGCCCGAGGCACCGGTGATCCGGACACGGGTCGCGCGTGCGGGTCTCGCGCGCGCGAGACGGATCAGCCCCGGCGCAGCACGCTCGTCGCCGTCGCGCCCCCCATGTCGGACTGCAGGGTCAGCGTGTCGCCCGCGCACGTGAACGCGGAGTCGGTGATGGGCGCGCCGGCGATCTGATCGGTGATCGCGCCCGCGTCGGTGGCGGCGCCGCCGATCGTCGCCGAGATCTGCAGGCCCTCGGTCGACGGGTTCGCCGTCGAGATACGGCCCCCCGTCGCGGTGTAGGTGCCGGTGATCTCGCCGCCGATCTGGATGAGGATCTCGGTGCCCGAGACGGCGGCGGAGACCTTCGTGTCGGGCTTCCAGCTGTACGCGCCGTCGGCACCCAGCACGAGGCTCGCGGTGCCCGTCGGGGTGAACACCACGCCCGCGCCCGAGAGCGCGGTGTTGACGTCGGTGTAGAAGCGCTCGAGCGCGGCCTGGTCCATGTTCCACGTGCCGACCAGGCACGCGGAAGCGTCTGCCGTCGGCGACGAGGAAGGGCTGGTGGATGCCGAGGCGGACGGCCGCGGCGACGACGCCCCGCTGCTGCCGCCGCTGCCGCTCGGTGCCGGGGCTGCGCCGGGCGCGCACGCGCTGAGCGTCAGAGCGAGCATCGCCGCACCGGCGAGGGCCAGGGCGGATGTCGGAGCAGACGAGCGGCGGCGGGTTCTCATGCGCTCCAGGCTACGGGGCGACGCCCCGGATCGGTGTTGCCACCCGCGGGCTAGGCTGTTCCGCGTGATCCCCGAGCAGTCCGACGCCGCCTCCGCCCCGACCCGCCGCACCTACAGCTACCTCGGACCCGCCGGCACGTTCACCGAAGCCGCGCTGAGCCAGGTGCCCGAGGCGCGCGATCAGATCTGGCGGCCGGTGCGCAACGTCGGCGAAGCGATCGCCGACGTCACCTCGGGTCGGTCCGATGCCGCGATGATCGCGATCGAGAACTCGGTCGACGGCGGCGTCTCGACCGCCCAGGACGCGCTCGCGACCGTGCCCGGCCTGCGGATCGTGGGGGAGTACCTCGTCCCGGTGAACTTCGTGCTCGTCGCCCGCCCGGGAGTGCGCCTCGAAGACGTGAAGCTCGTCGCCGCCCACCCCGTCGCGTACGGTCAGTGCCTGCAGTGGCTGACGGCGAATCTGCCCGAGCACGCGCACCTGCCGGCGGCCTCGAACGTGGCATCCGCCGTCGGCATCCTCGACGGGGTGAGCGATGCCGACGCGGCGATCGCGCCCCCCGGCATCCTCGAGCACTACGACCTGGAACTGCTCGCCGGAAAGGACGGCGGCATCGGCGACAACCCGAACGCCGTCACGCGGTTCGTGCTGGTGAGTCGCACGGTCGCCGCACCGGCGCCGACGGGGGCTGACAAGACGTCGCTCATCGTCGAGCTGCCCGAGGAGTATCCCGGTGCGCTGCTCGAGCTGCTCGAGCAGTTCGCGACGCGCGGGATCAACCTGTCGCTGCTGGCCTCACGCCCCATCGGCGACGCGCTCGGACGCTACCGCTTCGTGATCGACGCCGACGGGCACGTGCAGGACGAGCGCATGGCCGACGCGCTGCTCGGCCTGCGCCGCTTCAGCCCGAAGGTGATCTTCCTCGGCTCGTATCCGCGGGCCGACCGCGCGATCGTGCACTACCCCGAGCGCTACTCGGACGACGTCTTCATCGAGGCGCGCGACTGGCTGCGCGGTCTCATCTCGGGAGAGCCCGCCGCCTGACGCGGCGCGTTTCGACTCGTCGCTGCGCTCCTCGCTCAACGACCGGAGTATCGAGCTGCGCCCCCGGTCGTTGAGCCGCCCTCGCCTCCGGTCGTTGGGCGACACTTCGACTCGCTTCGCTCGCTCAGTGCGGGTCTCCGCGAGTCGAAACGTCCTCAGGCGGCGAGCAGCTCGAGCGTCTGCGCGCGCCCGTCCGCCGACGCCATCGGCTCACCCTCGTAGGCCCCGGCGACGGGCGAGATCATGATCTCTTCGACGCCGTGCTGTGCCGCGAACGATGCCAGGCGCGCCCGCGTCTCGCCGGCCTCGCCGACGAACCAGCGGCCGCGCAGCGCGTCGATGAGCGGTGCGGCGAGGTGATCGGATGCCTCGGCGGTCGCCGCCTGCTCGACGGTCTCGAGGGCCGTGAGCGGCCGCCCGCCGCGCAGCCGCGCCATCATGCGCGCCTGCGGCAGCATCCGCTCTTCGGCCTCGGCGGCGGTGGCGGCGACCACGGCGTTCGCCGTCAGGAACGTGCGCGGGGCGTCGAGGTGCTCGGAGGGCCTGAAGCTCTGCCGGTAGAGCTGCAGCGCGCGCTCGAGCCCCTCGCCCGAGAAGTGGTTCGCGAACACGTACGGCAGGCCGAACGCGGCGGCGAGCTGCGCCGAGTAGTCGGATGACCCGAGCAGCCACAGCTCGGGGCTGCCGACCGCCGCGGGGGTCGCGTGCACGGTGTAGCGGTCCTCGCCCTCGGGGCGGCCGGTCAGACGCACGGTGGCACCCTCGGCCGAGGTGAGGGAGAGGATGTCACGGATGTGGTCGGGGAACCGGTCCACGTCGCTCGTGGTGCCCGACATGCGCAGCAGCTGAGTGATCACGGGGTCACTTCCCGGTGCACGGCCGATGCCGAGGTCGATGCGCCCCGGCGCCACCGCCTCGAGGGCGGCGAACTGCTCGGCGACGACGAGCGGTGAGTGGTTCGGCAGCATGACGCCGCCCGACCCGACGCGGATCCGCTGCGTCCGCGCCGCGGCAGCCGCTGCCAGCACGGGCGGTGTCGTCGACGCGACGGCCGGCATGTTGTGGTGTTCGGCGAACCAGTAGCGGCGGTAGCCCAGCTCGTCGGCGCGCCCGGCGAGGGCGAGCGAGGCGGCGACGGCCTGCGCGCTGGTCTGACCGGTGCGGACGGGAACGAGATCGAGGACGGAGAGTACGGGAGACATCTCTGTGGTCAACCGTCGTCCTGACTCACACATTCCCCGGGCTCACCCGGCGCGTTTGACGGCCTCGTACGCCTCGAGCGCCGCCTTGCGAGTCTCGGAGAGGTCGACGATCGGTTCGCGCGCGCCCTCGCCGCCTTCACCGATGGCATCCGGCGCCCATTCACGGATGTAGCGGCTGTCGGGGTCGAACTTCTTCGCCTGCAGCTCGGGATTGAAGATGCGGAAGTACGGTGCGGCGTCCGCCCCCGAGCCCGCGACCCACTGCCAGTTGAACGGGTTGGCCGCCTCGTCGGCGTCGACGAGGGTATCCCAGAACCACTCCTCGCCGCGGCGCCAGTCGATCAGCAGATTCTTGATGAGGAAGGATGCCACGACCATCCGCACCCGGTTGTGCATGTACCCGCTCACCCACAGCTCGCGCATGCCGGCGTCGACCAGCGGGATGCCCGTCTCGCCGCGCTGCCAGGCGCGCAGCATCGTCGGCTTCAGCGGCGGCCACGGGAAGGCGTCGAACGCGGGCCGCAGGTTGTCGGTCGCGAGCGTCGGGAAGTGGAACAGCGTGTGCCACGCGAACTCGCGCCAGCCGAGTTCGGAGAGGAACCCGCCGACGTCTTTGCCCGAGGCTACCGCCGCGTGGTACACCTCGTGCGGGCTGAGCTCGCCCCAGCGCAACCGCGGCGAGAGCAGTGAGGTCGCGCCGGCGGCCGGCTCGTCGCGCGCCCGGCTGTAGTCGGCGGCGTCCTCGGTCAGGAACTCGCGCAGCCGCGCCTTCGCGGCGACCTCGCCGGGCGTCCAGCGCTCGCGCAGGCCGCCCGCCCAGTCCGGATCGGTCGGCAGCAGCGCCCAGCCCTCGAGGTCGTCCGATGCCGGGTGCTCGCGCGGCCCGCGCGGCCCGTGCACCTCGCGCGGCTCGGGCAGCGGCGAACGCGGCGGCGGCAGCTGCCGGCAGGCCTTCCAGAACGGCGTGAACACCCCGTACGGCGTGCCGGCGCCGGTGCGCACCGTCCACGGTTCGTACAGGACGGATGCCGCGAACGACGAGACCTCGATAGTTTGCGAGGCGCTCCTGGGAATAAGGACATCTTCGGGCGTCCTTATCCCCAGGAGTCTCTCGCGATCAAACCCGTGAGCACCCGGTCCCTGAGCCAGCCCCTCCCGCCCCTGAGCCAGCCCCTCCGATCCCTGAGCCGGCGCCTCCGGTCCCTGAGCCTGTCGAAGGGTCGTTTGTCGAAGGGTCGCCTTGATCCCCGCGTCGACCTCGCGCTCGGGTCCG
Source organism: Microbacteriaceae bacterium PS02068 (assembly GCA_029959325.1). Lineage (GTDB taxonomy): Bacteria > Actinomycetota > Actinomycetes > Actinomycetales > Microbacteriaceae > Microbacterium. The sequence continues at coordinate 20,981 of JASCPF010000044.1, read as the reverse complement.
CCGTAACGCCGGTTCCAATACACCGCCCCCGCGCCGGTCTCGGCCACGAGCGCGGGGATGACCTCCGCCGCGGCGCCGCGGCGCAGCACGAGCACCGAGCCCTTGGCGCGCAGGCGCTGACCGAGCTCGGCGAGCGAGTGGTGCAGCCACCACTTGACCGCGCCGCCGAGAGGGCGGATGCCGGGCGACACCTCATCGAGCACGAACACGCCGATCACGGGTTCGCCACGATCGACCGCGGCGCGCAGTGCGGGGTTGTCGGCGAGGCGCAGATCGTCGCGAAACCAGACGAGTGAGGGCGAAGTGGCCATGGCTCCATCGTGCCGTGCCGCGCGGGGTGGGGCATCCCCTTGACGCGCGCGGTGTGGCGCGGCAGGTGGGCTACAGGTTCGGCGAGATGTGCCCCGCGGGTACCGCGAGCTGCAGCGCCCCGGCATCCACCCGCACGGTCACCGCGGTCGCCTCGCCGAACTCGTCGCCGTCGAGCTGCACGGGCTGCGCCTGCGAGGCGGCCACCTCGATGCCCGGCCCCTTGGCGTAGCGCACGGCGTTGTCTTTCGTGCGCAGGCGCAGGATCTGGCGGCCGGCGCGGAACTTGCGCAACACGCTGTTGTCCCACGCCACGCGGCGCCACACGGCGAGCCAGCCGAGCGGGTTCTTCGGCTGGAAGATGACGATGTCGATCTTGCCGTCGGCGACGGATGCCTCGGGGATCAGCTCGAGCCCTGCCGGCAGCGACCCGCAGTTCGCGAAGAGCACGCTCTGGACGGTGGCGCGGTGCATCTTGTGGCCGGGCACCTGGTACATGATCGGGAACGGCTTGGCGTTCACGAGCGAGCGTGCGGCTCCGTCGACGTAGGCGACCCAGCCGACTTTCTTCTTGAGGTCGCCGCTCGTGTTCGCGATCATCGCGGCGTCGAGGCCCATGCCGCCCATGACCACGAAGGCGTGCTCTTCGCTCTGGCCGTCGGGGCGCACGAATTTCGCCCACCCGACGTCGATCGCGCGGGCATCGCCGTCGAAGGTCGCGGCGACCATGGCATCGGGGTCGGTGAGTGGCAGCGAGAGGTTCCGCGCCAGCAGGTTGCCCGTGCCGCTCGGCACGATCGTGAGCGGTACGCCCGCGCCCGCCATCGCCTGGCTCACGGCGCGCACGGTGCCGTCGCCTCCGGCGACGAGCACGGCGGCGGCCCCGGCATCCAGCGCCTCGCGCGTCACGCCGTCGCCCAGGTCGTCGACGGAGGTCTCGTAGAACAGGGGTTCGCCCCAGCCCGCCGCGGCTGCGTGCTCGGTCACGGTGGCGCGCAGCGCCTCGGCGTCGACCTTGGTCGGGTTGTAGACGAGCGCTGCGCGCTGTGCGCTGTCGGTGGGGGGCATGCCGCAACGATACCGGCGTGTCGCACCTAACTAGACTTGCCGGGTGATTGATCTGGCTCTGCTGCGCGACAACCCTGACCTCGTCAAGCGTTCGCAGGAGGCGCGCGGCGAGTCGCCCGACACGGTCGACGACGCCGTCGCCGCCGACCGCGCGCGTCGCGCCGCCATCACGGCCTTCGAAGAGCTGCGGGCCGAGCAGAACGCGCACGGCAAGCTCGTCGCCCAGGCGCCGAAAGACGAGAAGCCCGCGCTCGTCGCGCAGGCCAAGGATCTCAGCGACCGGGTGAAGGCCGCACAGCTGGCCGTGACCGAGGCGGAAGAGGCAGCCGATGCCGCGCTCGGCCGCATCGAGAACATCGTCATCGACGGGGTGCCCGCAGGCGGCGAAGCCGACTTCGTGACGCTGCGCACGCACGGCGAGCCCGCGCAGTTCGACTTCGCGCCGCTCGACCACCTCGCGCTCGGCGAGAAGCTCGGCGCGATCGACATGGAGCGCGGCACGAAAGTGTCGGGCTCGCGCTTCTACTTCCTGACCGGCATCGGCGCGCGACTCGAGTACGCCCTGATGTCGCTGGCGCTGCAGCGGGCGGTGGATGCCGGGTTCATCCCGATGATTCCGCCGACGCTCGTGCGCCCGGAGGTCATGCGCGGCACGGGGTTCCTCGGCCAGCACGCCGACGAGGTCTATCGCCTCGAGGGCGAGGATCTCTACCTCGTCGGCACGAGCGAGGTGCCCCTCGCCGGTTACCACATGGGCGAGATCATCGACCTGGCATCCGGCCCCAAGCGCTACGCCGGGTGGTCGACCTGCTACCGGCGTGAGGCGGGCTCGTACGGCAAGGACACCCGCGGCATCATCCGCGTGCACCAGTTCAACAAGCTCGAGATGTTCGTCTACACGACCCCCGAGGATGCCGAGGCCGAGCACCTGCGCCTGGTCGCCCTGCAGGAGCAGATGCTGCAGGACCTGGGCCTCAGCTACCGCGTGATCGACGTCGCGGCGGGCGACCTCGGCTCGTCGGCGGCCCGCAAGTACGACGTCGAGGCGTGGGTGCCGACGCAGGATGCCTACCGCGAGCTCACGAGCACGAGCAACTGCACGAGCTACCAGGCGCGCCGGCTCGACGTGCGGTACCGGCCGCCGGTCGAGGGGGGCGGTGTGGGCAAGACCGCACCGGTCGCGACGCTCAACGGCACGCTGGCGACGACGCGGTGGATCGTCGCGCTGCTCGAGACGCACCAGCAAGCCGACGGCTCGGTCGTGATCCCCGAGGTGCTCCGCCCCTACCTCGGCGGGCTCGCGGTCGCGGAGCCGATCGCGTGAGCACGGCGACGACGGAGCGGATGCTGATCGCGCTCGACGTCGACGGCACCGTGCTGCTCGAGGACGAGACGCTGAGCCCCGGGGTCGTCGAGGCCGTCGCGCACGCGCATCGCGCGGGGCACGAGGTCATGCTCGCGACCGGCAGGTCGTGGGAGGGCACCCGCGGCATCCAGCACGTGCTCGACCTCGCGCCGGAGTATGCGGTGTGTTCGAACGGGGCCGTCATCATGAAGCGCGTCGGTGCCCCTCGACAAGCTCGGGGACCGAAGGCCGATGAGAGCGTGTACGAGCGCTTCCAGGTCGAGACGTTCGACCCGACCGAGGTGCTCGCGCTGCTGCGCGATCACCTGCCGGACGCGCGCTACATGGTCGAGCTCGCCGACGGGCAGCGCCTGTACACCGAGCAGATGGATGACTGGAATCTGGCGCAGGCGAAGCGGGTGCCCTTCGACGAGTTGAGCGCGCAGCCCGTGTGCCGCGTCGTTGTCGTGTCGCCCGACGAGACCAACCAGGACTTCCTCGAGCTGGTCGCGCGCATCGGCCTGAACGAGGTGTCGTACGCCGTGGGCTGGTCGGCCTGGCTCGACATCGCCCCGCAGGGCGTCGACAAATCGACCGCGCTCGAGAAGGTGCGCACGTGGCTCGGTGTCGAGCCCGAGCAGGTGCTCGTGATGGGCGACGGACGCAACGACGTCGGCATGTTCCGGTGGGCGCAGGCGCACGGCGGGCGCGCGATCGCGATGGCCCAGGGCCCCGACGAGGTGCGTCGCGAGGCGGGCGAGATCACGGCATCCGTGCACGCCGGCGGCGTCGCCGACATCCTGCGCGGACTCTGATTCGGCCGGTGGGTGTGCCTTTCAGGGGCTGTACAGGCGTGCGCGGGATGATGGAGCGTCGCCTCGGCTAGACTCGACGCCGTTCGACGGATGCCGCTGCGCGCAGCGTGATCCGCCGGGAGGGTTGTCCGAGCGGCCGATGGACCTGGTCTTGAAAACCAGTGGGCAGCAATGTCCCGTGGGTTCGAATCCCACACCCTCCGCATTTCGAAAGGATCCCCGTGAGCCCTCGTACCGACCGCTCGCGACGACTTCCCGTCGCGCGGCACGGCATCCTTCGCTCGCCGAATCCGATCGTCCAGGTGCTGACCGTGCTCGGCGCGATCGCCCTGGTCGCCGTGGTCAGCGTCGGCTCCGTGGGTGCTTTCTACCTGTGGGATGCCTCGCGGGCCATCGAGGCCGCCGGTGTCTCCATCGGCAACGATGACGAGGTGCTGCCGCCGACGCTCGGCGAGATCGAGGGCGGCGCCAACATCCTCATCGTCGGCACCGACTCGTGCGAGGGCGCCAACGCGGCGCTGTCGGGCGCATGCCAGAAGCACGACACCGAAGGCGAGCGCAACGACGTCACGATGCTCGTGCACATCAGCGACGAGCCACGGCGAGTGACCGTCGTGTCGTTCCCGCGCGACATGCTCGTGCCGATCCCGTCGTGCACGGGCGAAGACGGCACGCAGTACTCGGCGATGAGCTCGCAGATGCTCAACGTCTCGTACATGTACGGCGGGCTGTCCTGCACCGTGATGACCATCGAGAAGCTCACCGGCGTCGACATCCAGTACGCCGCCGCCACGCGCTGGACGGGCGTCATCAACATGTCGGATGCCATCGGGGGCGTGCAGGTCTGCGTCGCGGACGACATCAATGACGACCACACCGGGCTTCATCTGAAGGCGGGCACCCCGACTCTGCAGGGCGCCGAGGCGCTGCAGTTCCTGCGCATCCGGCACGGGATCGGCGACGGGTCTGACCTCGGCCGCATCTCGAACCAGCAGCAGTTCATGAGCTCGATGGTGCGCAAGTTGCAGTCCGACGGTGTGCTCGGTGATCCGGGCACCCTGCTCAATCTCGCTAACACCGCGGTGAAGCAGGTCGTCGACAAGCAGATCCTCCTGAGCAACTCGCTCGCGAATCCGCAGAAGATGGTGCAGATCGCCATGGCGCTGCGCTCCGTGCCCTACGCGGACATCGTCTTCGTGCAGTACCCCACGGTCTATGCGGCCGATGGACTGCGCGTGCAGCCGGTCACGTCGGCGGCCGACATCCTGTTCGCGGCGCTGGCCGCCAACCAGCCACTCCAGTTGACCGGCTCGACGAGCGACGGCTACGGCACCGCCGTCGTCGGCGAGGCTCCCCAGCCGGATACGGGAGCTTCCGCGACGCCGACGCCCTCGGCGTCGGGGACTCCCGCCGCGACGGAGGCGCCGGCTCCGACCGAGGCCGCCGTGCAGCTGCCGAGCACCGTGACGGGACAGACAGCGGCGCAGGTCACCTGCACCCAGGCGCAGCGCTGACCTCGCCCGCCGCCGGTTTCGCGAGGGCGACCGCCGGTTGGGCGGCCGCCCCGCGAGCGGCTATGATTGCCGGGTGCCTCCGCGCGGTTCGCGCCGCCGGATGCCTGGAGACGTCGCATAGTTCGGCCTAGTGCACCACCCTGCTAAGGTGGAGACCCCTCACGGGGTCCAGGGGTTCAAATCCCCTCGTCTCCGCCAGTTTTTCCCTGGTCAGAACCCGTTTTGCGGGTTCCGGCGACCTTCCCTCCTTCCCCTGACTCGGTTTCGGGTGTGGCGTCAGGGGAGTGAGAGGGGAGTGAAGCGTTCAGGCGGCGCAGAGCCTCAATGTCCTGAGCTTCCCCGAGCACGTGTGCGTACACGCGCAGAACGGTGCGCGGATCGTCCCCCAACCAGGCCGCAACCTGATTGATCGGTACGCCCTGGCGCAGCCAAGTGGAAGCGGCGTAGTGCCGCAAATCGTGGATCGTGTGATCCGGTGAAGTCGTCGTCCAGGCAACAGCACGCCGGAAGTACGTGCCGCGCAGTTGCAAGCCGGTCGCACTCGTCGCGAGGTAGTCCGCTGGCCCCTTGCCTGCCGCCCACTCTTTCGCAATCTCATGCGCGCGCGCCACGAGAGGCACAGTGCGGCGACCCCTGGCAGTCTTAGGCGACTTCTCGGCGTAGCCGTCGCTCTGCGCACGAAGCACCTGAACGGCCGGGAATGGCACGTCTTGAAGCTGCCCAACCCTCATCGCGCGTAATTCGCTCCACCTAAGACCTGAGAGGCTGAGGAATTCGGTGATGAGCGCGCCGTGCGGTGAACGGCTCCGCTGTGCATCGAGAATCGCCGCGAGGATCGAAGCCGTCAGCGGCGCTCCGTCATGAGCTTGCACGGCACCAGAAGGCATCCGCACACCACGAACAGGATTCGTCGGCGTGTAGCGCTGGCGAACAGCCCATGACCATAGTGCCGAGAGCGTCGTGCGAATCCGCGAAACCGTCGAGTGAGCGCGAGTGCTCAGCAGATCGGTGAGCACCGCCAGCACATCCGCCTCCGTCACCGATCCGATGGGCCGAGCAACGAACTTCGACGGAAGTGCAGCGAAGTTGTCGCGGTCGGTGCGGAGCGTGTGCGGCGCCACCTGGCCTGAACGCGCGACGAGAAACGCAGCTATGACCTCCGACAGCGGCGTGCGTAGCTGCTGAGGGGCGACGAAGCTGCCACCGTGAAGCGCTTCCTTCTGCTGCCGTTCGAACGCATCCGCGGCACGCCGGGTCGTGAACGTCTTATCCGCCACGACCCGGCCACCTGCATGGAGCCGCACCCGCCACCGAACACCGGAGGCTGTTTCTCGTCGCTCAACGCTCAACGGTCAGCCCCGCAAGCCGGTGCACATCAGCAACGGCGTAAACCCGTCGAGCACCGACGACAAGCGGCGTGATCGGGAAAGTTCCAGCCCTGACCTTCCGCGAGATCGTCGACGGATGCACCCGCATGAGCTCCGCGAGCTCGGCCTCGGTGTACCAGAGCGGCGTATCCACGGTCTTACTCATCATCCGTTCCCTTCTCGTTGTACAGGCGTCGGCGCTCGTCGTAGTAGCCGCGCAACTTCGCGTTGTGCTCAGCCGTCCACCGCCCGGTCATCGCCAGCCCAATTGCTTGCTTCTCGAACCGGGCGATATCGTCATCCAGTCGCCGCAGCCGCTCACGCCGCCCCATCGCCGACCACTTCCCGCGAGCCATCGCCCGCACGAGCCGCCAGCACCGCAGAGCGATAGTCGGCGTACGGCAAGAAGTCCGCACGAAGGAACCTGAGAGGTTCACCCGGCTCCCAGATGACGCCCTGCCCAGGTGCCAGCGACATGATCCGCTGCACGTCTTCCGGTGTCGCGTTCTCCATCAGAAGGCTCACTGACGCGGCGTTGTCCTGACGAAACGCCACCCTCCGAGCAAGCTGCGCCCTGTCGGGCAGGAAGGCAGCTTCGCCGCGTTGAAGCACCAAGTACAGATTCAGCGACGCCTTCGCAGCTTCCCGGGCAAGGCGACCAACGGCAGACTTGAAACGAGGCGCGTACTTTTCGCCCGCCTTCCGTCCAGCGTCCTCGGAATCCAGCCACGTCAGCAGACCCGCGAATTCCTCGAGCACGATCACGTACTTCGGAAACGCGGGCCGCAGCACTTCGCGCGGCACAGCATCGACCCCGTGGGCTAGCAGTGTCTTGATCCGACGATCCATGATCCGAACCAGTGATTCCACAACCTCGCAGGCGCGTTCCGGATCATCCGTGCCTAGATGGATCAGCGGGTCATCTTCCCCTCGTCTGTGGGGGTGCAAGAGAAGCCCACTGGGATCGACCCCACAGACCCGAATGCGTGGATCACGAGCCGCCGCCAAGAGGACCATGTGCGAAAAGATGGTCTTCCCGGAGCGGGTCTGTCCAACCGTCACTGTGTGTAGGGCCGCCAGATGATCGAACTGAACGTCACGCCCGCGCTCATCGACGCCGACGACTGCACCGGCACTCATGAGTCACCATCCGCGTTCGGGTCTACGAACTCGAATCCATCGAGCAGTGCCCAGGGCGTGTCCTCGTCTTCAAAGTCGAGCGACATCAGAGCGCGCCTTCTCTCGGCTCGTCCGTCCAGTCTTCAACCCGAATCGGAGCCGCCGCCGTCGCTGAATCGGTTCGCACGCGTCGCGTGCCGGCCAACGGGTCACGCGACAGCAGTTGCAGGCGCACCGACGAAGGTCCGGCCTTCTCAGCGCGAATCGAAGCGCCGACCGCTGCCGAGAGGGCGTCATCCTCGAAGTGGCCCGGATGTTTCCCCGGAGGGACGATCACCGTCACGAACGGCCCGAAAGCAGATACGCCAGTCGTGTCAACCTTCGGGTAATAGGTGCCGGTGGAACCATCGTGCAGGCGAGCAGTCACCGCGACGCCTGCATGCTCCGCCCACTTCCACGGCTCCCGCATCCTCGCCAGCGCACGGACCTCGAACTTGCTGAGGGTAGAGCGTTGTTCCTTCGGCAAGTTCGGTCCGCGACCCTGGCCCTTGCGGAATCGATTGATCGCCCATGCTCGGAACGGGCGCAGCAGCACGAACGCCAGCGCTATCGCGAGCAGAATCGCGGCCAGAACGACCAGCACGACACGAACGAGGCTCACCAGCGCATAGATGGGCGAACCGGAATCCACGCCCACGAACGCGAGCAGCACGAGGACAACCGGCAGGAGCAGCCACGCACCCCGCCGCAGGAAGCGATCAAGTTTCATTTCGTACCCTCCTCAGCAGTCGGAATCTCGGCGTTCAGCCGATATACGGAGCGCGTGCCGTGGAGGTAGTCCCAGTCGTACCGACTCTCTTGAAGAAGCGGCTTGACGTCCACGTCGAGCGCGACACTCGACCCAGCAGACAGCCCGCCGACCCGAACACGCACGCCCTGCAAATGCCCGTCAGAATCTCGCTCGACTGGCTCCACCACGCACTGAGTCGCAGCGTCCACGTCCACCGACCACGCGATCTCGATTTTGCATACTGAGTGGCCCGGTGTCTGCCGCCAGACTTCCGTCACGACGATCAACACACCGTCGTCAAAAGCCGGGACGTAAATCACCGCAGCGCCTTCATCTGTGCCGTCCGCCGGTGCGCTGACCGACTCGACCCGTACTTCCTCGGGGTCGTGCTCAAGAACCGGCGCCGATGACTGTCCATCACAACCGGTCAGCAGCAAAGCAGCAGCCGCTGTTGCGACTATGACGCCAACGACACGGCGCGATATCAGAACGGACACGATCACCCCTCCGCCTTCTTGGGCGCGGGAGCCGACACGGGCACCAGACTCTCGACCGTGATCGAAAGCAGCACGCGTCCATTCGCCTCGTAGGGCTGCACCCAAATCAGCCCTTCGGCTCGCACCTGGTCGCCAGCTTCGATCACGTCATCCGGCACCGCGTTGATGACGTGCAGCGAGTGACCCTTCTGAGGGCGGAGCCGCCCTTCCTTGTCGAGCAGCTGGGGGATGCAGCCCGATGCCAGCGTCGGGCGTCCGTCAGCAGACAGCGCGTTACTCTGCGCGCTGCCGCGATCACCCTTCATCCGAAATCGCATCGGCTCACCGAGACCTAGTGCCGTCAATGGCCAAGCCTCGGAGTTGGTCAGGATCGGAAGGCTTGCAGCCTGAGTCGTGTTCATTCTTGTTCTCCTCATCTGTGCATGCCGCGCTCGGTTTGATTGGTTTGCGCGTCATATGCACGACAGTACGTCTTGATTGGTTTGCGCGTCAAGTGGTAGCGTCAAGCCATGACGCCGAAGACTCTTCCCAGCCCCTACCAGCACGATCCGGCGGCCTTCCCCGTCGCGCAGATGAAAGACCCAGCCCAAATCGCTGAGTTCTTGGAGCGCGCCGGGCATGCACTTCTTCGTGCGGCCAAAGCTGCGCAGCAACCTCAGCCCCCTGCTGATCCCATCGACGCGGACACGCGCACGAGGAACGCGCTCGAAGCGCTGCGAATCGGTGTTGCACAGACATTGCTTGCGCGCCGAGTTGCTATCGAATGGGCGCTCGAACACACCTCGCTGACGCAGCGGGGTGTGGCCGCTTTGCTTGGGCTGAACCAAGCGACAACCTACCGATATCGCCATAACGTCATCACTAATGAGGACGTGGCTGAGGCGGCACGCGGAGTTGCTCCGCGAGTTGAGTGACGCGCGAGAGTGAAGCCCCCTAGCTGTGGTCAGCTGGGGGGCTTCGTGCTGACTCGGGGTATCGGCTCGGTTGGTTCAGGTTGACACCCGATGCGGTCTCATTCATTCCGTGACTAGACACGCGGATCTCGGGCGTTCGTGGTGCGGTGTCGAGCTTATGCCAGCATGGTGTCAATACCTCAAGGAGCTTGTGCATGGCCGAGATACGCAAATTTGTCAGGTTCTTCGACACTGTGGTCATCGAACCTGACGAGACGAGGAACCCGGCTCAAGGTAGCTTCTGGTTCGATCTGATCGACGGGATGCACAGTTGGTCCCACCAGCAGCGCGAGTTCCCGGTTTCCGGGGTGAAGTACTTCGGTGAACCACAGCACCCGGTTTCGCCAGCGCTACCGCACATCCAGGTCGGTCGCGTTCGGGATCTGTCGGAGCAGCTCAAGAAGTACAACCTGACGAGCGGAAGCGTCGACCCGCTCACCTTCGAGGATCCCGACGACCGTGTCTCAGAGCCGACGTATATCGTGCCTTTCGGCAACGATGGCCGTGTCGCGATAATGAGCCCGGCGGTACGAGCCACCCGGCATGAAACGCTTGCCCGCTGGGTGACGGGAGTGTGTGAGTTGGCAATCCAGGGGCGCTCGATCGAGCTGATACCCGTTGTTGACGAAGAAGTCCTCGCGAAGATTGCCAACGCCGAAGGCGCTGTAATGCTTGAGGTGCACGTTGATGCAGGAATGCCGATCCCGGACTCTGGAGGCGGAGACCTGGGGGATGCTTTCCGCGCTGCGAGGCATCAGGCAACTGATGAACTGGACCTTGTCCTGCGCTGGTCGCTGGGGCGTCGCAACGGTACGCACTCGATCCGTGACTCGATCCGCGAAGCGGCGCTGTGGGTTGCGCACAGTGGATTCAGCACTAAAGCTGAGGTCAACATCGTGACGGAGAACGAAGAGGGAAGCATCTCGCGGGAGCTTCACTCAATCTTCGATGACCGCATCGCCAAGCGCGTGGAGTTCTTCGTGCCCGAAGGCCAGGTCGCACCAGACGAGGTAGTGCTTGCATCCATCGGCGAAGCGATCAACAATTTCCTCCGCGGGAGCAGTGTCGGAGGCTGACCCTACACTGAACATTCGTTCGAAAGGGTGGTGAAGTCATGAGGGCTCTGCGGAGGTTCGGAAGCTTCTTCGTCAACTACCCGACGGCTGTCTCGGTACTGATCCTGATTGCGGTTGCCGCACATTTCTGGTTGGCGCAAGAGCGCCCAGAGCTCAACGTAGCGCGTGCCCTAGCGGAGAGTGTGGTTCCTGAGCCGCGGGATACCCTGATGGGTCTCGCCCTCGGTGTTGCCGGGGTGAGTGCCATGGTCGGCGGCTTCGCCGGGGTAGTAGTGGTCTTCGGTCTTGGGACCGAGCATGACCGGTTCAGGTTGCTCCGCCGTAGTGGTGGGAGGCGCCTACGTGCAAGCTGGATCTCGGTGGTGCTCAGTTCGTTTACGGGTGCCTTCGGGGCTGTCATTTCCGCGGTCATGGTCGTTGGCTTCGGGGTGGAGCCGGGGATGTGGGTTCTCGAAGCGTGCTTGTTGTTCACTACGCATGGAGCAATCAGACTCACCGTGCTGCTGGCGGGTCTAGCGCGAATCGTGGACGAAGGCGATCGGGATGCCGACAGGCAGAAGCGCACTGTGAAGTCGACCGATCTGATCCCCAAGAAGCCCAAAGCGTAGATCGCGGACATTTAACCAGTGTCGCCGAATGTCGGTGCGCTGCGACGGGATGGACTCGGCGCGACTCGGACATACCAGGCGAGCCGGTCGAGGTCGCCGGACTCCGCGATTTCGAGCGCTTCCGCCAAGCGGTCGGCGTTGTTCCGGAACGCGCGGTCATACGTCCGAGCTTCGATCACAGCGACCGGCTCGAAAGCCTCCGCTTCCTCGATCAGCTCGTCGTCGGTCTTCTCTTCCTCGCCGGGGAGTAGCCGTTCACGTAGCCCCTTCGTCCACGAGAATGCTCGACGGCCCCGAGTGGCAGTCACGAACTCGACCCACAGCGCGCGCGCTTGCTCGGTCCCCGGACCTTCGGCGTCGAGCAGTTCGAACGGCGCGAGGCTGTCGCCGCGACCCCGCTTCAGATCACCGCGCGCAATCTCCGCACCCACCGAGGCCCGACGCTCGCCAGCATGCTCTTGCACCTTCGATAGGTACTTGGCGAGTACCGCACCGTCGCCATCGACCGCCTGCACCTTTACGCCGTGCTCTCGTGACGGGAGCCGTCCGCCCTTCTTCTCAACAGCACGCACCCAGAGCGCGTGAACTTCTGCCTCGAACGACGCGAGTTCTGCCGCCGATAGTGGGCGCTCGAACACGACCAGGAAGTGCGAGTGCGGGTGCCACCCGTTGCCTCCGTAGGTGACTTCCGTCGAGCGGATCGCGCCGACGTAGCCGAGACGTGCGGCCAGCCGCTTCCAAGCCCGCCAGGACTGCACGGCACGCCACGCCCCTAGTAGCACGTCAATCGACGGCGCTAGACCGTCCTCGGACTTGTGGCGCAGCGTCAGGGTCATGAACGCGAGGCCCATGCCCGCATCCTGAGCGTGCAGCGCCGCCCGCTCAATCTCATCCGCCCTGGTCGACCGGATCACCCCCGCGCACACCGGGCACGCCCACACAGACGCGCAGCGCTCCAATCCGGAGTAGTGCGCCGGATGCTCGCCGGTGCTGTCGGCGTGAACCGTGACGGCAGCGGCGGCCCGCCAGCGGCACCGAGCCGGACGCAGAGGCCGCACCCACTCGCCGGACTCGTCCGCCCGAGCGTCCCGAGATAGCCCCGCCCGCTCCCGAGCGTGACCGATCAGCCACCCACTCGACCGCTGCCGACGCCGGAACCGAACCCGCCGCCAGTCCGAAGCGGCAACGTTATTCGCGATGTACCAAGGCGCGTCGCTGCGCTCCGCGTGCGGAGCACCGTTCGACCCTCCGCGGGCTTCGCCTCGCTCCGGGCCGAACGGTGCTCCCTCGAAGGAGCGCGCGCCGTGGTCATCAGAAGAGTGGCCATGATCGGGCATAGGCGCCGGTCGGGCCAGGGGAGTAGCAGGGGAGTCGCACCGCCGAACACGCCGAGAACTGACGTGCATCCGGTGCACGAAGGCGCAGGATTACGCGGCTAGTGCGACTCTCAAGGCACTGCTAAGGTGGAGTCCCCTCACGGGGACCGAGGGTTCAAATCCCTCCGTCTCCGCAGAAAAATCCCCGGTAAAGCCGGGGATTTTCTGCGCGGTGCGGCTGTCGTTCGCCCGCGCTCACGGTGAGACCCGCAGTGCTCGTCTACGAGGCCGAACGGCGTCTTCTGCGCGGCCTCAACATCGCGACACGAGGCAGCGAAACATGCACATGCTAATGTATGAGCATGAAGACCGAGCGATTGCAGGTTCTCATCGAGGCTGTTCAGCGCGAGCGGCTCGAGTCCGCAGCTGCCGCCCGAGGTGTGTCCGTCGCGCATCTCGTCCGCACCGCCATCGACGTCGTCTATCCGCCTGATATCGACCGACGCGCCGCCGCGGCGGACGCGGTGCTCGCTGCCGAACCCATGGACGTGCCCGATCCCGATGCGCTCCGGGCTGAGCTCGATGAGTTGCGGGGCAGCCGTTGATCTTGCTCGACACGACCGTTCTCGTCTATGCGGTCGGAGGTGACCATCCTCTGCAGGCACCCTGCCGCGCCGTGATCGCGGCGATCGGTGACGGGCGCGTCTCCGCGACGACCACGGTCGAAGTGCTGCAGGAGTTCGCCCAGCTTCGTGCGCGCCGACGCGGCCGCGATGACGCGGCAGAGTTGACGGGCCGGTATGCCACGCTGCTGGCTCCGCTCGTGCAGGTCGACGCTGATGACCTCGTGCACGGGTTGGAGCTGTTCCGGCGCCACGACGACGTCGGCGTGTTCGACGCCGTGCTGGCAGCAGCTGCCCTCCGACGGGACCACGTGACGGCGCTGGTGTCCGCAGACCGTGCTTTCTCGCATGTGCCGCTGCTGCATCACCTGAATCCTGCATCGCTCGAATTCGAGAGAGAACTCGGCCTCGCCTGAGCACCGCGCTCGCCCGGCATCCTCGTCTGGAATCCTCGTCTGGAATCCTCGTCTGGAATCATGGGGCCATGGCCGATCAGGTGAGCCAGGAGCGGATCCGCGAGCACGTGGTGCGGCTCGGCGAGCAGCACCCGCCGATCGCGCTCGACTCGGTCGACCGGCGCGTACGGGATCCGCGCGCCGTCGCCGCCCGCTACGGCCACGTCATCGACTATCTCGCACGCGTCGAGCTCGAGGTCGACCGCAACGTCCTCGAGCTGCTCGTGCTGCTGCCGGATGTCAGCGAGGTCGACCGCATGTTCTATGCCGACGTGTGGCAGCCGCAGGAGATCCAGCACGGGCTCATCCTCGATCGCCTGCAGCAGGATCTCGGCCGCCCGGCGACGACGCCCGAGCTCGACGTGTCGATGAAGATGAAGGTCATGGGCGCGCTCGCGCATTTTTCGTCGATCCAGGACATCGCACGCCTGCTCTACTACCTCACGGGTGCGAGCACCGAGCGCCAGGCGGTGCTCGCCTACAACGTGATCCACGAGGGCATGATGGGCATGGGCGAGGGCGCGATCGCCGAGACGATCATCGCGCCGATTCGCCGGCAAGAGCCGGGGCACTTCGCGTTCTACCGGATGAGTGCGACCGAGCTCGTGCAGTCCGGCGCGCTGCGCCCCTGGCAGCTGTACCTCGCGCGCGTGTTGCGCGAGAAGACCTACAACCTCGTCGGCACGAACGGACAGGACCGCTACAAGGCGCAGATCGGCGGCGTCGTGTCGGCCCTCGGCTTCGATGCCGACCTCGTCAAGTACGCGCGCGAGGTCGGTCGCATCGAGGCCCAGCTGCTGTGGGCGCACGAGCAGGGCATGGAGTTTCCGCCGTACGTGCTCGCCGCGCTGCGCGAAAGCATCGACCTGTACCGCGAGCGCGGGTTCGGCGACTGAGGGGGAGGATGCCACGGCGCCCCGTCAGTCGCCGTGTCAGTGGCCCTGGTGCGGGTCGACGACGACCACCGTGCCGTCGTCGCGTAACAGCGCGGCATCCTGCACGGCGCCCAGCGCCGGCGTGGCGACGACGGCGACGAGAGCGGCCGCCATCATCAGCGGGATGACCCGCACCGAAGCCGACGGGGGAGCAGGATGCCTCCGCTCCGCGGCGACCATGCTGGCCGTGACGAGGAGCAGAAGAACTGCGACGGCCGCCCCGATGAGGCTCGCGCGTCCGTTCGTCGCGGCGAGCACGGCGGCGAGCGACACGAGAGCGCCGATCACACCGCCCAGCGCCGCGCGCGGGGTGACGATGCACCCCTGCGCGAGCGACGCTGCGCCCCACACGAGGGCCGCGAGCCCGAGCGCCACGAGGATCAGCCCGATCCCGCGCGCGAGGGGCGACGAGGCATCTCCGACCATCGTCGCCGCGCCCATCCCGGCCAGCACCAGCCCGGCCCCCCACGCCAGCGGCGGGGCCCACGACCGGAACAAAGAGGCAGATGTCCCGGTCGTGGGAGCGGTGGCGGTCAGGGTCACGCGACCGCCGTGCGCGAGTCGCGCACGGAACGCTCGGCGCCCAGACCCACTCCGAGCAGCACGACCGCGCTCGCGAGGTGCAGGAAGTGATCGGCGACGTTCAGGGCGAGGATGTTCGCCGCGGTGCCGACGAGGAAGAAGCCGACGATGCCGAGCAGCAGGTAGACCGCGCCCACCGCCGTGTTGACGGCCTTCGCCGCCCGAGCGTTCGAGAGCCCCGCGATCAGCAGCGCCGCGCCGATCAGCAGGTGGGCGACGTTGTGCAGCGGATTGACGGCGAAGATGCCGAGCAGCAGGCCGCCCTCGGTAGCGATGAAGCTGACGCCGCCCGTGACGGCGAAGCCCAGCAGCCCGACCAGCAGATAGACGGCGCCGAAGATGGTGGCGACGAGGCGATTCGGTGACGTGCGCATGGTGAGGACCTCCTTGTGGATGACGCGGCGGATGCCGCGGTCTGAGGTTGTTCGGGGCGCTCGGCTGATCGGATTGACCCGCCGGTCGTCGAGTCGTCGGTCCGAACTCCTCCATCTCGGGGGATCCGCGCTGTGACGGGCCTGATTCGGCGGTCGAGGGCCCGAATTGGAGGAGTTCGGGCGCGGCGCCCGGTTCGCGGATGCGAGCCGAGTGCTATCCCAGGCGGCTCTCGACCACGCGCGCCGCCGCGACCGCGTCGAGCCGGTGCATGACCGACTCGGGCATGATCAGCAGCTCGGCCTCGGGCATGGCCTCGGACAGGCGCTGCGCCGCGGCCGAGAGGAACGGGAAGGTCTGCGCGCCGCAGAGGATCGTCACCGGCACATCGGTGCCGAGCATCTCGGGGGTCGGCGTCGAGAGATCGCGCGTCAGGATCGCGTCGTAGACCGTCGACTGGGCGAGCGGCACGAGCGAGGCGAACAGCGGCGACTGCCGGATCTGTTCGATCATCTCGTCGGGAAGGCCGACTCCCTCGCGCTGGAAGACCACCACGGCATCCGCGGCGCGACCCTCGTCGACCGCGGTCTGCAGACGCTCGACGAAGTCGGGCGCCGGGTCGTCCTCACCGAAGTGGAACGGCGGTTCCGACAGGAACAGGTGCCGCACGGGCACGCCGAGCGACGCCGCGAACAGCGCCAGCACGGCTCCGGACGAATGGCCGACGACCGCGGCGTCGCCGCCCGTCCACGCGACCACGGCGGCGAGATCATCCACCTCGCGTTGCGGATCGAAGGATGCCGCGACACCGCTGTCGCCGCTGTCGCCGCGGGCCCGTCGGTCGTAGGTCACGGCGCGGAAGCCCCGCTCGGCGAGGGCGGCGGCGATCTCGGCGGCGTCGCGCGCCTGCGAGAAGGCCCCGCCGATGATGACGACGGGTGCGCCGTCGCCGATCGAGTGGACGGCGATCGGCGTCCCGTCGGCCGATGTCAGGTGCTCCATAACCTCGATGCAATCAGTGGCATCGGATGCCGTCAAGGAGCGCGTACGGGTGCTCAGGGCGCGAGCGACCCCGCGGGCAGGCCGAGCGACCACTCGGCGACGTCGGCGACGAAGCGGGTGCCGGTGGGGCCCTGGAGCGGGCGCTCGCTGTTCGCGTACGAGCCCGAGCCGTCCACGGCCAGGAGAATGCGCGTGCAGGCTCCGTCGGCGGGCAGCCCGACGAAGTCGCCGGCGTCGATCCCCGCCTGGATGATCCCGATCAGCGCCGCGCGGTCGAGATCGTCCTGCTCTTCGAGGACGGCGGCGAGCGGAGCGCTGAACCGGGAGAGGTGGCGCGCATTCAGCCAGAGGCGCGCCAGAGGCCGCGACGCACCGCTCGCGAGGTGCGCGACGAAGCCGGACAGCCGCTCGACCGGGTCGCCCTCGGCAGGGAAGAAGTGCTCGCGTTCGCGCACGGCGGCGCGGACGAATGCTTCGCTGACCAGGTCTTCCGCGGCGGGGAAGTAGTGCGTGATGAGCCCCGGGCGCACCCCGAGTCGCTCGGCGACGGCGCGCAGCGTGATGCGTTCCAGGCCCTCGTCGATCGCGATCGCGGCCGCTTCGGCGACGATCTCCTCGCGGCGCTCTTCGGGTCGTTTGCGCACTCTCGCGGAAGATTCTCTTGACGCCACGGCATCCATGCTATTGAATGACTGACCAATAGTCCATTGGTCACGCGACCAATAAGGCGATCGACCAGGAAAGCGGGTCCCATGTCCACCACGCAGAGGCAGGATGCCGAGGTCACCGACACCGCGTCGCGCCCCGAAACCCGCGGCATCGAGCTCATTTCAGACTCCGAGCGACACGGACGCGCCCGCGATCTGTTCCTCATCTGGGCGGCGCCGAGCGTCACGGTTCTGAACTTCACCGTGGGAGCGACGCTCATCCTGCTGGGGCTCGAGGTGTGGCAGGCGATCGCCGTGATCCTGGCGGCGGCCGTCTTCTGGATCTTCCCCGGCCTGATCGCCGCGAGCGGTCCGGCCTCGGGCACATCGGGGTCGGTCGTGACGCGGGCGATGTACGGCTTCGTCGGCAACCGCCTCTTCGTCGCGGTCGTCGGCTGGTTCATCGGTGCCGTGTTCCTCTCGCTCACCTGGCTCGCCTCGTCGTTCATGGGCGCCGACCTGCTGCGCCGCGTCGGCGTCGACGACCCGGTGTGGGTGCCGATCGGCGTCACCCTCGTGGTGTCGGCCGTGACGATCCTGGTCGCGATCTTCGGGCACGGGCTGATCCTGCGGGCCTACCCGGTCATGGCGGGCGCGCTGTTCGTGATCTTCGTGCTGGTCGCCGCGTTCGTGCTGCAGACGGCCGACTGGAACTATGCCGCCCCCGAGGCGCTCAGCGGAGTGGGACTGTGGTCGGCGGTGTCGATCGGCTTCACGATCCTGGCATCCACCCCGCTCTCGTTCATCAACAGCCCCGACATCGCCCGCTATCTGCCGCGCTCGACGAAGCCGTCGCACATCGCCGCCGCGACGGCGCTCGGCGGAGCGCTGCCGTTCGTCGTGTTCACGACCGTCGGGGTGCTGATGGCCACGGGGCTCAGCGCCGCGGGCTTCGAGGCGGGCATCGACGCGGCGCTTTTCGATCTGCTGCCGGTGTGGCTCGGGCCGCTGCTCGTGGTGGGCGTCGTCGTCAACACGATCGCGCTCAACGCGATGACGGCCTACACCTCCAGCATGGCGCTGCAGGCCATCGGCCTCCGCCTGCGCCGCATCCCCGCGACGATCGTGGTCGGCGTCGTCGGCACGGCCCTGACGATCTACCTCGTCTTCACGTCGAGCCTGCTCTCGGCCGCCAACCTCATGCTGCAGTTCCTCGTCGTGGTCTCCGGCCCCGCGATGGCGATCTTCGTCGTCGACGTGCTGCTGCGCCGATTCCGCTACGACGGGGAGGATCTCTTCGACGAGCGACCCGGCGGCCGCTTCTGGTACACCGGCGGATGGAGCCTCGCCGGCATCGGCGCGCTGCTGCTGGGCGCCGTCGCGACGCTGCTGTGCCTGTCGACGGACGTCTGGGTCGGGCCCGTCGCGGTCGCCCTCGGGGGCATCGACGTGTCGGTGCCGGTGGGCATGCTGGTCTCCGGAGGTCTGTACGCCGTCCTGCGTCGCCGGACGATCACCGCGGAGGTGTCGGCATGAGCGTCACCGCGTACGTTAACGGCCGGGTGTTCACGGGAGAGACCGACCCCGCGCGCGCATGGGCGGATTCCTTCACGGTCGACGGGGATGTCTTCGGTCAGGTCGGTCAGGTCGGTCAGGTCGGCCGCGTCGGCGACGTCGGCGACGAGGCGACGGTGGATGCCGGCGAGGTCGTCGATCTCGGCGGTCGCCTGGTGCTGCCCGGCTTCACCGACGCGCACACGCACCTGCTGCATCTGGGCGCGGCGCTCGGCCAGGTGGGCCTGACCGACGCGCGCTCGCTCGACGAGATCCAGTCGCGGCTCGCGACCTCGCGCGCCGCCGACCCCGAGGCTCCCGCGCTGCGCGGCCGCGGGTGGCTCTTCGACTCGATTCCGGGGGGACGACCGACGGCCGCGATGATCGACGCGGTCATCGCTGACGTGCCCGTCTATCTCGACGCCAACGACCTGCACTCCACGTGGGTCAACAGCGCGGCCCTCGTCGAGCTCGGGATCACGCGCGACACTCCCGACCCGATCGGCGGGTCGATCGGGCGCGACGAACACGGCGAGCCGACCGGCATGCTGTGGGAGACCGCCGCCGTGCAATACGCGTGGGCGCAGCGCGAAGCCTCAGCGACCGACGCCGAGCGGGATGCCGACATCGAGCGCGCGATCTCGACGTATCTCGAGGCGGGCGTCACCGGCATCGTCGACATGGCCTTCGACGAGTTCGGGCTCGCTGCACTGCAGCGCGCGGCCGAACGCCGCGGGGGCCGGCTTCCCCTGCGGATCGCCGCGCACTGGCTCATCAACAACACGGGCGACGACGCGCAGAACCTCGCGCAGGTCGACCGGGCCATCGAGGTCGCCCGCGCGTCATCGTCGCCCTGGCTGCGGATCGTGGGCATCAAGCTGATCCTCGACGGCGTCATCGACGCGTGCACGGCCGCGATGCGGCATCCCTATGCCGACGGCAGCAACGCCGCGCCGATCTGGCCCGCCGAGCAGCTCTTCCCGGTGGTCGTGGCGGCGGATGCCGCGGGGCTGCAGATCGCGCAGCACGCGATCGGCGACGCCGCGAGCGCCCTCGCTCTCGATGCCATCGAGCACGCGATCGCCCGCAACGGAGACCTGTCGCGGCGGCACCGCATCGAGCACCTCGAGTACGCGGCGCCCGGTACGGCCGAACGTATGGCGCGGCTCGGCGTCACGGCATCCATGCAACCGGTGCATTCCGACCCGGCGATCTTCGCCAACTGGGCGGCGATGCTCGGAGACGAGAGGGTCGAGCGCGCTTTCCCGTGGCCCGAGTATGAGCAGGCCGGCACTCTGTTGGCGTTCTCGACCGACGCGCCGACGGCCCCGCACGAGGCCCTCGCCAACATGTACGTGGCGTCCACTCGCGCCTCCGCCCTCGCCCCGGGGGTCGCGGCGACTCACCCGCAGTATGCCCTGCCGCTCGCGAGCGCGATCGGCCACGCGACCCGCGACGCCGCCGCCTCGGTCGGCGACGGAGCGTGGCGCGGCCGCATCGCACCGGGCTGCGCCGCCGACTTCGTCGTGCTCGACACCGACGTCTTCGCAGGGTCGCCCGAGGCCCTCCTGTCGGCGCGCGTCATGCAGACGTTCGTCTCCGGCGAGCGCCGGCACGGCTGAGGGCGGTCCCGCGCCGCGGGCACTCGCGCCGCGGGGGGAGCGTCGGTCCGAACTCCTCCATCGCGAGGGGATCTGCCCTCCGGTGGCCCGGGCTTGGCCGTTGAGTGCCCTAGTTGGAGGAGTTCGGGCACACGTGCCGCGCGGTCGACCCTGCGCCGAGCGGGCGACCCCGCGCCTCCGCGCGGCTGCGCCGAGCGGGCGCACGTCGGTCCGAACTCCTCCAACCTGGAGGGATCTGCTGTCCGACGCCCTGGATCGGGCCGATGACGGCCCGAGTTGGAGGAGTTCGGGCACCGGCACCGCGGGGCCGGCGGCGGCGGCAACGCCCCTGCGCGGCGGCGCCCCTGCGCGGCGGCGAATCAGAGCAGGTCGGGCCGGTGCGCGAGGGCGGCGGCGCCGATCAGGGGTGCGT
>JASCPF010000043.1 GCA_029959325.1 Microbacteriaceae bacterium PS02068 | reverse complement strand
CGTCAGGCGCGGGGCAGGCGGCGCGCGCCGCGTCAGGCGCGCGCGGCGACGAGCGTCTCGACGACGGGCACGCGCAGCAGCTGCGTGCGCGCGAGGTCGGCGGCGGCCGCGACCGCGCCGATCACCACGACGTCCGCGCCAAGCGTCGAGATGACGAGCTCGGGGGCCGGAAGGTGCAGATCGGTGGGCAGCGCGGATCGCGCGGCCTCGACGACCTGCTCCACTCCGGCTGAGACGGCCCCCGACACGACGACCAGACGCGGGTCGAACATGCTCCCCAGTACGCTGACGATGCGCGCGAGAACACGACTGACGCGCTCGCTGATCTGCTGGGCGTCGGGGTCGCCCGCGGCGGCGAGCTGCAGCACGACGCGCGCGTCGAGGTCGGCGGCACGCGCGAGCGGCCCGGCGGGGTCGACCTCGCCGCCGGCGACCGCCTCGCGCGCCCAGAGCGTGAGGAGATACCCGACCCCGTGTGCCGTTCCGACCCCCTCGACGTGGTCGAAGGCGACCATCTCGCCGACGCCGCCGTGCGCGCCCCGGAGGATCCGCCCGTCGACGACCACGCCGGCACCCAGGCGCTCCCCGGCGAGCAGCGACACGTAGTCGACGCACCCGCGGGCGGCGCCGTTCGCCCCTTCGGCCACCGCGGCAAGCGACGCGTCGTTCTCGATCCGCACGAGCGGGGCCCAGTCGAACACCTCGATGAGGTCGGGATTCATGAGGTCCCAGAAGCCTTCCGGATGCCGTGGCGAACGTCCCGCGCGATTGACCGGAGCGGGCACGCCGACGCAGAGCGCCGCGACATCCGCGCGCGCCTTGCCCGCCTCGTCCAGGGCCGCGTCGACGACCTCGCGCAGCCGGCGCCGTCGCTCGGCGATGTCTTCGCTGGTCGCATCGAGCTCTGTCCGATAGGTGACGAGGGGCTGGCTGCGCAGGTCGCTGACGACGACGGTCATGTGTCCACGACCCGCGTCGACGCCGACGAGCACCGCGGCATCCGCCCGCAGTTCGAACCGCCGCGCGGGGCGGCCCTTGCGGTACTCACCCGCGTCGCGGGCGTTCGCGAGCTCAGTGAGCACGCCGAGTTCCACGAGCTCGTCGACCGCGTCGATGACCGTCGAGCGGGTCATCCCGGTCGCTTCCATCGCGTCGCTCGCCGTGAACTCGCGCACACCCCAGGCGTAGTCCCACACCGCCTCTTGACTGGGAGAGCGGATCGCGGGCGGGAGGAAAGCGTGCGGCACCGGGGTCTTGACCTTTCGTCGAGTCTCCTGCAATACTGCCCCTAACCAATTGATTTGGCGAGTAAATCTAATCTTCGAAGTTGGCGTCGCAGCCAGCTTGATGGGAGGACGAGGGTGTCTCAAGGAACTCGAAGAGGGCGTCGGCTGCTGGCCGCGCTCGCGGCGGCGACTCTGGTCGGCGCAGCCCTGGTGGGCTGCTCAGCCGACGGAAAGGAGACGATCCGCTTCACCTTCAGCAAGCGCGAGGCGATCGACTTCATGAACAAGGTCGTCGCCGACTACAACGCGTCGCAGGACAAGGTCGAGGTCGTCATGGACACCTCCGGCGTCGACGTCGTGTCGGCGAGCTTCGTGCGGGGGAACCCGCCCGACATCATGCTCGCCAACTACAACTACGAGATCGCGCGCTTCGTCGAGCGCTGCGCCCTGAGCGACCTGTCGGGCACCGAGGCCGCCGGCGAATCCGACCAGGGCCTGCAGCCGCTCATCGACCAGTACGGCAAGTGCGACGGCCGCATCAGCGCCCTCCCGTATTCGGTCATGGCGGCATCCGTCATCTACAACACGCAGATCTTCGCCGACAACGGCCTGGAGGTGCCGACCACGTGGGACGAGCTCATCGCGGTGTGCGAGAAGCTCAAGGCCGCCGGCATCGACCCGTTCTACGCGACGTTCAAGGACGACTGGACGATCGGCCAGGGCTGGTACGACTATTCCGTCGGCGGCTCGCTCGACGTGCTCGACTTCTTCGATCGGCTGAAAGCCGAGGGCGTGAACGTCGGGCCGGACTCACCGGTCTCGTTCGCGAACGACTTCGCGGGCGCGACCGACAAGATGCTGCAGCTGACCTCGACCTACACGAACAAGGATGCCGACAGCCGCGGCTACGGCGATGGAAACCTCGCCTTCGCCAAGGGTCAGGCGGCCATGTATCTGCAGGGCCCGTGGGCCTTCAGCGAGATCGCGAAGACGGCGCCCGACCTGAAGCTCGGGACGTTTCCGCTGCCGATGACCGACGACCCCGCAGACCGCAAGGTGCGGGTCAACATGGACCTCGCCGCGATGATCCCCGAGGGATCGCGCCACCAGGAGGCGGCGCGGGACTTCCTGGAGTATCTTTTCGAGCCCGAGCGGATCGAGGCCTACAACGCCTCGCAGCTGGGCTTCACCCCGATCACCGGGGCCGCCGAGCCCGACGACCCGCGCATCGCGGGGATGATCCCGTTCTACAACGCGGGCGAGATCTACCAGGGGCCGTCGGTCCTCGTCCCCAAGACCATCCCGGTCTTCAACTACGCGCAGGCGATGGTGTTCGGCGCGTCGCCGGCATCCACCCTCACCACGATGGACCAGGACTGGGCGCGTCTCGCGTTCCGCCAGCCGAAGGAGGGCTGAGTGATGGCAACCACCTCAACGCTCGTCACGCAGGGAAGCCGCGCCGCGCGGCGCAGCGCCCGTCGCGTGGAGCCGATCTACTATCTCTTCCTGCTGCCGAGCCTGCTGCTGTTCACCCTCGCGATCACGGTGCCCGGCGTCATCGGCGTCTTCTTCAGCTTCACCGACTCGATCGGCATCGGCGAGTGGAACTTCGTCGGCCTGACCAACTACATCGCGCTGTTCAGCGACCCGGCGATCCTGCAGAGCTACCTCTTCACCTTCGGCCTGTCGATCGCGTGCGTGATCGTGGTCAACATCGCGGCGTTCCTGCTCGCGGTGGGCCTGACCTCGCGGATCCGATTCAAGACGGGCCTCCGCGCGATCTTCGTGATCCCGATGGTGATCTCGGGCATCATCATCGCGTACGTCTTCAACTTCCTGTTCTCGAACTCGCTCCCCGCGCTCGGCAGCGGCACGGGCATTCCGTGGCTCGAGTCGAGCCTGCTCGCGAACCCCGACCTCGCCTGGGTCGCGATCGTCATCGTGACGGCCTGGCAGGCGATCCCGGGCACGCTGCTCATCTACATCGCGGGGCTCCTGTCGGTCCCCGGCGAGGTCTATGAGGCCGCCGACATCGACGGCGCCGGCAAGACGCAGCAGCTGCTGCGCATCACCCTCCCGCTCGTGGCCGGGTATGTCGTGATCAACGTCATCCTCGGGTTCAAGGGCTTCCTCAACGCCTACGACATCATCGTCGGCCTCACAAACGGCGGCCCCGGCACCGCCACCCGCAGCATCGCGATGACGATCATCGCCGGATTCAACGGCGGCGACTACGCCTATCAGATGGCCAACGCGACCATCTTCTTCATCGTCGCCGTGCTGATCTCCGTTCTCCAACTCTCGCTCACGCGCGGAAGGAACCAGTTCTGATGACCACTTCACAGCCGGCGCTCGCCTTCGAGCAGGCCGAGTTCACCGTCGACGCGAGCCGCGCGGGCAAGCGCCGTCGCACACGCGCCCCGCGCGCGGTCATGGAGCGGGTGAACTGGTCGGGGACCATCCTGCTCATCCTCTGCTCGGTGACCGTCCTGCTGCCCCTCTACGTCACGATCTCGATGGCGTTCAAGACGACCGGGCAGGCGGTCGACGGCAACGCGTTCTCGCTTCCCGCGCCGTTCAGCATCGATGGGTTCGTGCAGGCGTGGAACCTCACGAAGTTCCCCGTCGGCGCGACGATCTCGCTCTTCGTGACCGCCGGCACGGTCGTCGCGACGATCATCCTCGCCGCGCTCGCCTCGTACGCGATCGTCCGCAACTGGGACCGGCGCCTGTTCCGCTACTCGTTCTTCTACCTGCTCGCGGCGATGTTCATCCCGTTCCCCGTGGTGGCCCTGCCGCAGATCCAGCTCACCGGGCGCGTCGGGCTCGACAACCCGTTCGGGGTGATGATCCTCGCCACGATGTTCCAGCTCAGCTTCAGCGTGCTGCTGTTCACTGCATTCCTGCGGTCGATTCCGCTCGAGCTCGAAGAAAGCGCGCGCATCGACGGCGCGACGACGTGGCAGACGTTCTGGAAGCTGATCTTCCCGCTCCTGGCGCCGATGAGCGCCACGGTCGGCATCTTCGCGTTCCTCTATGCGTGGAACGACTTCATGATGCCTTCGCTGATCATCTCCGACCCCGCCCTGCAGACGCTGCCGGTTCGGCAGAATCTCTTCCAGACGCAGTTCAGCAACAACTACAACGTCTCGTTCGCGTCATACCTGATGGCTATGGCGCCGGCGATCGTCGTCTACCTGTTCACGCAGCGCTGGGTCATGGAGGGCGTCACGCAGGGCGCCGTCAAGGGCTGATCGACCGCCCGTCCCGCCCTCCGACCCACCCGAAACCCGAAACCCGAACCCGAACCCGAAAGGCGCCTCTCCCCGTGACCGTCTCGACCGACATCGCCCCCGACTCCACCATCGTGCAGACCGAGATCGCGCCCTGGTGGCGGCAGGCGGCGGTGTACCAGATCTACCCGCGCAGCTTCGCGGATGCCGACGGCGACGGACTCGGCGACATGCGTGGCATCCTCTCGCGCGTCGACTACCTCGCCGACCTCGGGATCGACGCGGTCTGGTTGAGCCCGTTCTATCCGTCCGAGCTCGCCGACGGCGGATACGACGTCGCCGACTACCGCGACGTCGACCCTCGGCTCGGCACGCTCGCCGACTTCGATGCCCTGACCGCCGCGCTGCACGCGCGGGGGATCAAGGTCATCGTCGACATCGTGCCCAACCACACATCCGACCAGCACGTGTGGTTCCAAGAGGCGCTCGCCGCCGGGCGCGGCTCGGCGGCGAGGGAGCGGTTCATCTTCCGCGAGGGCAGCGGGCCGGACGGATCCGAGCCCCCCACGGACTGGACGGCCGCGTTCGGCGGCAGCGCGTGGGAGCGCGTGGCCGACGGGCAGTGGTATCTGCACACCTTCGCGATCGAGCAGCCCGACCTGAACTGGGCGAACCCCGAGGTGCGCGCCGACTTCGTGAAGACGCTGCGGTTCTGGTCTGATCGGGGCGTCGACGGCTTCCGCATCGACGTCGCGCACATGCTCACGAAAGACCTCACCGAGCCGCTGCCCTCCACGGCAGAGCTCGCCGAGATCCCCGTCGACGGCAACCACCCGCTGCTCGACCGCGACGATGTGCACGAGGTCTACGCGCAGTGGCGCGAGGTGTTCAACTCGTACGACCCGCCGCGCACGGCCGTCGCCGAGGCGTGGGTGGCCGCCGACCGCGTGCCGAAGTACGCGAGCCCGGAGAGCCTCGGTCAGTCGTTCAACTTCGACCTGCTGGTCGCCGATTTCGACGGGGCGCAGTTCCGCGAGATCGTCACGCACAACGTCGCCCTGGCCGCGCGGTCGGGCTCGTCGAGCACGTGGGTGCTCTCGAACCACGACGTGTTCCGCCACGCGACGCGGTATGGGCTTACGAACCTCGACGACCTGCCGGGCGACGCCGCCGTCCCGAAGCGCCACGGCGGTGGATGGCTCGAATCGGGCGCCGACCAGGCCGTGCTCGACCGCGAGCGCGGCGAGCGCCGGGCCCGGGCCGCAAGTCTGTTCCTGCTCGCACTGCCCGGCTCGGCGTACCTCTACCAGGGCGAAGAGCTGGGCCTGCACGAGGTCGCCGAGATCCCGGCCGCGCAGCGTCAGGATCCGACCTATTTCCGCACGAACCAAGAACAGTACGGGCGGGATGGATGCCGCGTGCCGCTCCCCTGGCAGCCGGACGGGCCCTCGTTCGGTTTCGGCACGGCGGGCGCGCACCTGCCTCAGCCCGCGTGGTTCGCCGACCACGCGGTCTCGATCGAAGAGCACGATCCCGAATCGACGCTCTCGCTCTATCGCCGCGCGCTCGCCCTGCGCCACGAGCTGCAGACCGGGGAACAGCTCGAGTGGATCGAGACCGGCCGCGCCGACGTGCTCAGCTTCGCGCGGCCGAATGGATGGCGCGTGGTGACGAACTTCGGCACCGAGCCGTTCGCGCTGCCGACCGAGGCGGGAGAGGTGCTCGTCGCGAGTCAGCCGACCGGCGAGGCATCCGACCGTGTCGTCCCCGCCGAGACGACGGTCTGGCTCGCTCCGGCCTGACCCGGGCGGCGTTGCGGGCGCCCGGCGTCTGCCGCGAAACCGCGCGCCTGCACCGGATCGCAGCCCAAAGCGGTGCAGACGGGCGGTTTCGCGACGCGGCGGGTGGAGGCCGGGGCGCATGATGCGGGGGCGGATGCCGCGGAGGTAAGGCATCCGTCGACGGATACCCCGTGGGGGTATGGTGGTCGCGAGTTCTCATGACGACGGACATCACGACGACGCGCTTCGAGCGCCCGCCTGCGTTCTGGCGGTGGGCGCTCATTGTGATGCTCGCGGCCGGTGTCGTCAGCGGTCTGCTCGCGATGCACATCCTGTCGGCGGGGCATGGCGACACCGCCATGACGTCGATGTCGGCGCCGGCAGCGCAGGATCGTTCGCCGACGATGGACGAGCACGCCGTCGCCGAGCCCGGCTGCGCCGACTGCGGGTCGACGGGCGACCATGAGGCGGCCATGCTGGCGTGCGTGCTCGGCCTGATGGTCGCGCTGCTGCTCGCGATCCGCCCGGGCTCAGTGCTCTGCCGCGTGCGCGAGCCCAGCCTGCGCTTCGTGTCGGTATCCGCGCCTGTGCCGCGGCCGCCCTGGCCTCCGTCGTTGCACGAACTGTCGATCAGTCGAACGTGAGTGGCGCTCCCCCGCCTTCCCGGCGGGGTCCGAGCCATGCCCGCACGCGGGCACCCAATCACCCATTCGACTGATGTGAAGGACACCTGTGATGAAGAAGATTCGATCGACCGCACTCGCTGCCGCGCCCCTGGCGCTGGCGCTGGCTCTCGTGCTTGCCGGCTGCGCCGGCGGCACCGCCGACACCTCCATGCCGGGCATGGGCGGCGGCAGTTCCGCCGCGACCTCGCCGCCGACGGCGGTGAAGGGAGATTTCAACGCCGCGGATTCGATGTTCGCGACGATGATGATCCCGCACCACCAGCAGGCGGTGGAGATGAGCGACATGATCCTCGGCAAGACCGGGATCGACCCCCGCGTGCGCGATCTCGCGCAGCAGATCAAGGACGCGCAGGCGCCCGAGATCGAGCAGATGCAGTCGTGGCTGACGGCGTGGGGAGTGGATGCCGACAGCGGCATGAACGGCATGGAGGGGATGCACGACGGCATGATGTCGCAGGGCGACATGACCGCGCTGGATGCCGCGGACGGAGCGGATGCCTCGCGCCTGTTCCTCGAGCAGATGATCGTGCACCACCAGGGCGCGATCGACATGGCGCAGACCGAGATCGCGGACGGGAAGAACCCCGACGCTCTCGCGCTCGCCCAGGCGATCGTCAAGGCCCAGACGGCCGAGATCGCGAGCATGCAGGAGCTGCTGACGCAGCTCTGACCCCGACTCGGGTGGGGTGCCCTGCGCGGTTCAGGGCACCCCACCCGAGCCGAGAACGAAGCGCGCAGCCGCGACGGGCGAGGTCAGCCGCACCGCCTCGGCAGTGGCCGGGGCGGTGGCCTGCCCGAGGAGGGCGGTGCCCGGCGAGAGCGCGCGACCCGCGGCCGTCGTGGCCGCCGCGAGCAGCACGACGATCTCGCCTGCGGCAGGCGACGTGACATCCTCGACGAGCACGGTGCGCGTCACCTCGACGGTGGCCGCACCGCGGCGCACCATCAGGTTCGCCACCAGAGCGGGGCCGTCGACCGACGCCGACACCGCGGTCTCGCCGGCGAAGCGCGCGGCGTCACCGGGACGCAGCGCGTGAGCCCGGCCGTCGATGGTCAGCCGCACATCTCCCGATACC
Organism: Microbacteriaceae bacterium PS02068; assembly: GCA_029959325.1. GTDB lineage: Bacteria > Actinomycetota > Actinomycetes > Actinomycetales > Microbacteriaceae > Microbacterium. The sequence continues at coordinate 20,819 of JASCPF010000043.1, read as the reverse complement.
ACCACGAGCACCCGGTCGAGCCCGGCGAAGAGCGAGAACTCGGCATCCTCGACGATGTCGGCGACGCTCAGCCGCCACGCGTCGTCCGGTGCGGTCGCGAGCAGACGCGTCGTTCCCCGCCCGTTGGCCCACGGCTCGCGCGCACGGTCGGCGGGGTCGCTCACGGCCCACCCGCTGGCCGTCATCGCGGCGATCCGAGCCGATCGAGCAGAGCGGATGCCGCGGCCAGAGGCCCGCGCAGATCCTGGTCCTCCTGGTCGGGCTGGAGTCCGCGGACCAGAGTAGCCGCCTCGACGAGCGCGGGCGACAGCGCCGGGTCGAGCTGCACGAGCAGCCGCGCCACAGCGAGCGCCTGGGACGAGAGGATGACGCGATACGACGCGACCGCGCGCTCCAGTTGCACGGCGCCCTGGGTGGCGAACGAGGCGTCTTCCTCGGTGGCGCGCGAGAGGGCGATGGTGCCGAGCGTCGCGGGATTCGCCGCACTGCGGATCTCGGCCAACGCGGATGCCGCGGTGTACTCGAGCATCATGAGGCCGGATGCTCCCGCCGACCCCTGTGCGAGAAACGGCCGAAGTCCGGTGTACGACGGTTCGTTCGTCAGCCGCAGCAGCGCATGCGAGTTGGTGGCCGACTGAGCGACCGACAGCGTCGCCGCGTCCAGGTCGAGCGCGAGCTGCGCCTGGAAGAAGCCGCCGTGATGGGTCACCGACATCGCGTCGGCGTCGAAGACCGGGTTCTCCTGCGCGGCATTGAGCAATCGCACGAGCTGGGAATCCAACCGGTCGAGCGCGGTGAGCAGGGCTGCCTGACTGATCGGGTAGACGCGAAGAGCGTAAGGATCCTGGATGCGCGCGGGGTCCTCCCCCGCTCCGACGAGGGCGCGCACTTCCGCAGCGACCTCGCGCACCTGGGGTGCCGCCGCCGCGTCGGCCGCGGCGGCCGAGAACGCCGAGGGGTTCGCGCGCAGCGCCGCGGCGGCGAGCGCGAAGACGACTCGGCCGGCACGGTCGAGTCGGCGCAGCTCGTCGGTCGCGAGGATCGCCCGCCCGACAGTGAGCGCGCTGCTGCTGAGGAACGGCAGGGCGCTCTCCACCCCCCAATCGACGGGGTCGGCGACAGGATCGGCGCCGGAGCGGCGTTCGCCGGCGAGGTGGAGCGCCAGAGCGGCGAGAGCGGCGAGATCACCGGTGCCGATCGACCCGATCGACCCGATCTCCATCTCGTCTGCCCGGTCGAGGGAGGATGCCAAGGCCTCGACGATCTCGGGCGCGATGCCCGACCCTGCCCGAGAGAGCTGCGCGAGGCGGGTGGCGATCAGCGCACGCACGACCCGTGGCGGCAGCGCCTCGCCGGCATCCGTTGCGTGCGACCGGACGAGCCGCCTGCCATGGTCTGCGCTGTCGGTGACGGTCGTCTGACGGTTGGCGCCGACACCGGTCGACCGTCCATAGGTCGGGGTCGTCTCCGCGATCCGAGCGGCGGCGTCGGCTGTGCGCGTGAGAGCGCGACGCACATCGTCGTCCATCACGACGGTCGCGCCGTCGGCGAGCGCGACGACATCCGCCAGCCGGACAGCGCGGGCATGGGAGATCACCACGGTCTCGAGGGGGCGCAAAGTACTCACGGGACCACACTCTCGCAGAAAAACGACGATCGTGATGCATTCCACTAGGTGGAACGACTCTTTTACTGGTCGGTAACATTGCGCCATCGCTGAGGAAACACGCGATCCGTAATGTCACTGTCATCGACCCGGAGGTCACCCGATGAGCGAACAGTCCACCCGCAGTGTGGAGCGAGCGATGTCCCTGCTCGCCGACGTCTGCGAGAAGGGCAGCACCTCGCTCGCCGACGCGTCGCGCGCCGTCGACCTCGCCCCGAGCACGGCGCTGCGTCTGCTGCGCACCCTCGAGGCGAGCGGCTTCGTGCGGCGCGACGAGGGCGGCAACTACCGGGCCGGCAGCCGACTGATGCAGCTCGGCGCCCGTGCGCTCGGAAACGAGTCGTTGATCGACGTCTGCCACGACGAGATGGTCGGCCTCGAAGAGGCGACGGGCGAGTCGGTGTACCTGAGCGTGGCCGGCCACGCTGACTCGGCCGTCTACATCAGCATCGTCGAGGGCTCCCACTCGGTGCGCCACGCCAACTGGGTCGGTCGCACCATCCCGCTCGACGGCTCTGCGGCCGGACTCGTCCTCCAGGGCGACACCCCCGACCGCGGATTCGTCATCGTCGAGCGGGGCATCGAGCGTGACGTGACAGCGCTCGCGGCACCCATCACGGCGTCGGGACGTGTCGTCGCCGCGATCAGCATCCTCGTTCCGAGCTACCGCCTGTCGGACGCGTCTGCACAGCAATGCGGGGCGCTTCTCGCCTCCGCCGCCCGCCGTCTCTCGGCCGGGCTCACCGATGGAACCATCCTCTAGGAGCTGCCATGATCCGATTCGAAAGCGTGTCGAAGGTCTACGACGACGGCACGACCGCCGTCGACAGCCTCGACCTCGAAGTGCCCACCGGCACCCTGCTCGCCCTCGTCGGCCCGTCGGGCTGCGGAAAGACCACCTCGCTGCGGATGATCAACCGCCTCATCGACCCGACCCGCGGCACCATCACACTCGACGACCTGAACGTGCTGAGCACCGACCGGGTGAGCCTGCGGCGCAAGATCGGCTACGTCATCCAGCACGCGGGGCTCTTCCCGCACCGCACCGTCGTCGACAACGTCGCAGCGCTCCCCCGCCTGCTCGGCGGCGACCGCAAATCGACGCGCACCCGGGCCCTCGAGCTGCTCGAAGTCGTCGGCCTCGACGAGCGCTTCGCGAACCGCTACCCCTGGCAGCTCTCCGGCGGCCAGCAGCAGCGCGTGGGCGTCGCCCGCGCGCTGGCGACCGACCCGCCGTTCCTCCTCATGGACGAGCCGTTCAGCGCCGTCGATCCGATCGTGCGCACCCAGCTGCAGGACGAGTTCCTGCGCCTGCAGGCAGAGATCGGCAAGACGATCGTGATGGTCACCCACGACATCGACGAAGCCCTGAAGCTCGGCGATCACGTCGCGGTGCTGCGCACCGGCGGCGTGCTGGCCCAGTACGGCACCCCGCTCGAGCTGCTGACCGCCCCCGTCGACACCTTCGTCTCCGAGTTCGTCGGCGGCGCGCGCGGCTACCGCGCACTGGGCTTCGAGCGGCTCGCTGCGGATGCCCCGATCAACCCCCACGCGGCGGTGCGGATCGGCGACAGCCTCGCGGGGCGCGGCTGGACCGTCGTGGTCGACGAGCGCGGCCGGCCGCTGGGCTGGATCGACGGGGCGGCCGCGAGCGAGGCATCCCTCGCACACCTGCACCAGACGTCGCGGTTCGTCGCCCGTTCGGCATCGGCGCGCGAGCTCCTCGACGGCGCGCTCGCGGGCCCCGGCGGCTCGGTCGGTCTCGTCGACGACGACGGCACGTTCATCGGCGTGCTCCGCGCCGCCGACGTGCTCGCCGCCGCAGAGAAGGTCGCCGCGTGAACATCGGCTGGGTCTGGGCGAACCTCGGGCAGATCGGCACACTGTTCGTCACGCACGTCTGGCTGTCGATCATCCCCACGATCATCGGCCTCGTCGTCGCGATCCCGCTGGGCTGGTGGGCGCACCGCTCGCGCCGCGGCGGCGCGCTGATCATCGGCACGGCCGGATTGCTCTACACGATCCCGTCGCTCGCGCTCTTCGTGCTGCTCCCCGCGATCCTCGGCACACGGATCCTCGATCCGCTCAACATCATCATCGCGCTGACGGTCTACACGATCGCGCTCCTCGTGCGCGTCGTCGCCGACGGCCTCGGCTCGGTTCCCCCCGACACCGTCGCGTCGGCCGAGGCGATGGGCTACCGCGGGTGGCAGCGACTCCTGCTCGTGGAGATCCCGGTCGCCGTGCCGGTCATCGTCGCGGGGCTCCGTGTCGCGATCGTCTCGAACGTGAGCATCGTCACGATGGCGGCGCTCATCGGCATCGCCCAGTTGGGCACCCTGTTCACCCAGGGCTTCCAGCTGCGACTGTTCGTGCCGATCCTCACCGGCATCGTGCTCTGCGTCGTGCTGGCTGTCATCTTCGACCAGCTCCTCGTCTGGATCGGTCGCATCGCGACCCCGTGGCGTCGAAAGGACGTGCCCGCATGACCCTCCTCGACTGGCTCGTCGACCCCGCGAACTGGACCGGCAACGACGGCATCCCGGTGCAGATCGGGTTCCACCTGCTCTACACGCTCATCGCACTGGCGATCGCGAGCGCGATCGCGATCCCGCTGGGCATCTACATCGGCTACACGGGCAAAGGCGAGGTCCTCGTCGCGGGCACGGCGAACGTGCTGCGGGCGCTGCCCACCCTGGGCCTGCTCGTCCTCCTGTTCCTCGTGTTCGCCCCCGTCATCGCGGGAGACCTCGTGTTCGTCGTCCCGGCGATCATCGTGCTCGTCCTGCTCGCCATCCCGCCGATCCTCACCGGCACGTACACCGGCATCCAGTCGGCGGACGAGGCCGCCGTGGACGCAGCGCGAGGCATGGGCTACACACGACCGCAGATCCTCTGGCGCGTGCAGCTGCCCTGCGCGCTGCCGCTGCTCATCTCGGGCATCCGCGGGGCGACGCTCCAGGTCGTGTCCACGGCGACCGTCGCCGCGTACCTCGGCCTGCAGGGCCTCGGTCGCTACATCATCGACGGTCGCGCTCAGGGCGACTACGTCCAGATGGCGGGTGGCGCGCTCCTCGTGGCGGTCCTCGCACTCGCACTCGAGCTGCTGTTCGCGCTCCTCGGTCGCGTCCTCGTCTCACCCGGCCTGCGGCGGACGACCCGCCGCAGGCGTCCCGCACCCACCGACACCGCAACGGCCGCGCTCAGCACCCTGACCGCGACGCGTTGAGGCCGCCGACAGGCACAGCACTTCATCAGGCGTCACCCACACCGAAAGGCATACACATGCGCAAGCTCACCCTGGCGGCCCTCGCCGCCGCAACCGCCGCCACGGCTCTCGTCCTCTCCGGCTGCTCGACCGGCAACCAGGCCCTGTCCGGCGGAGACGCCGCCGGCTCGGCCGGCGATCAGATCGTCATCGGCTCGGCCGACTTCACCGAAAGCCAGCTCATCGCGACCATCTACTCGCTCGCGCTGCAGGACAAGGGCGTCGAGGTCAAGGAGCAGTTCAACATCGGCAGCCGCGAGGTCTACATCGCGGCGCTCAAGGACGGCTCGATCGACCTCATCCCCGAGTACTCGGGTGCGCTCCTGAAGTACCTCGACCAGGAGTCGAAGGCCTCGACGAGCGAGGACGTCGTCGCCGAGCTCGACAAGAAGCTGCCCGAGGGCATCGAGCGCTTCGACATCTCCGAGGCGCAGGACAAGGACATCCTCGCGGTCACGTCCGAGACGGCGAAGAAGTACGACCTCACGACGATCTCCGACCTGGAGCCGGTCGCGGGCGAGCTCGTCCTCGGCGGCCCGGCCGAATGGGAGACGCGCGTCAACGGCGTCGTCGGACTGAAGGATGTCTACGGGCTCCAGTTCAAGGAGTTCAAGAGCCTCGACGCCGGCGGACCCCTGACGATGACGGCGCTCCTGAACGGCCAGATCCAGGTGGCCGACGTGTTCAGCACCGACCCCGCCCTCACCGCCAACAACCTGGTGGCGCTGGACGACGACAAGTCGCTCTTCGCGGCCGAGAACATCGTCCCGATCATCAGCAAGGCGAAGTCGACCGACACCGTCTCGAAGACGCTCGACGCCGTCTCCGCCGCTCTGACGACCGAGGCGCTCATCGAGATGAACGGCAAGGCCGCTGACGGCACGAGCCTCAGCGACATCGCCCGCGAATGGCTCGACTCGGCCGGTCTCTGACCTTCCTCACCCTCTGAAACCCACGATCCACCGAAAGAGAACAACATGTCCCGTCAGATCCGTGCCCGCCGCGGCAACACCCTGGTCGCCAAGAACTGGCAGACCGAGGGAGCACTGCGGATGCTCATGAACAACCTCGACCCCGAGGTCGCCGAGCACCCGGAAGACCTCGTGGTCTACGGGGGCACGGGCAAGGCGGCGCGCTCGTGGGAGGCGTACGACGCGATCGTGCGTACCCTCGAGACGCTCGAGGCCGACGAGACCCTGCTCGTGCAGTCCGGAAAGCCCGTCGGGGTCTTCCGGACGCACGAGTGGGCTCCCCGCGTGCTCATCGCCAACTCCAACCTCGTCGGCGACTGGGCCACCTGGCCCGAGTTCCGCCGGCTCGAAGCCCTCGGCCTCACGATGTACGGCCAGATGACCGCGGGGTCGTGGATCTACATCGGCACGCAGGGAATCCTGCAGGGCACGTACGAGACGTTCGCCGCCGTGGCGCGCTCGCTGGGCCGCGACTCGCTGTCGGGCACGCTGACCCTCACGGGCGGAGCGGGCGGCATGGGCGGCGCGCAGCCGCTGGCCGTCACGATGAACGGCGGCGTCGTGCTCATCGTCGACGTCGACGAGTCTCGCCTGGCGCGCCGTGTCGACCATGGCTACCTCGACGAGTACACGACCGACCTCGACCAGGCCGTCGAGCGCGTCCTCGGCGCGAAGGCTGCGGGCGAGGCACTGTCGGTGGGCATCGTCGGCAATGCCGCGACCGTCTTCGCCGAGCTGCTCGCCCGCGGCACGGCGATCGACATCGTCACCGACCAGACGAGCGCGCACGACCCGCTCGCCTACCTGCCCGAGGGCGTCTCGGTCGAGGAGTGGAAGGCCGCGGCATCCGCCGACCCGGCCGGCTTCACCGAGAAGTCGCGCCTCAGCATGGCGAAGCAGGTCGCCGCGATGGTCGGATTCCAGGATGCCGGGGCCGCCGTCTTCGACTACGGCAACTCCATCCGCGCGGAAGCGCAGCTCGGCGGGTTCGACCGCGCGTTCGAGTTCCCCGGATTCGTCCCCGCCTACATCCGCCCGCAGTTCGAGGAGGGGCGCGGACCCTTCCGCTGGGCAGCGCTCTCGGGCGACCCGGCTGACATCGCCGCGACCGACCGCGCGATCCTCGAGCTGTTCCCCGAAGACACCGCCCTCGCCCGCTGGATCACGCAGGCGAGCGAGAAGGTGCACTTCGAAGGCCTGCCCGCTCGCATCTGCTGGCTCGGCTACAAGGAGCGCCACCTCGCGGGGCTCAAGTTCAACGAGATGGTCGCCTCGGGCGAGATCTCGGCGCCGCTCGCGATCGGGCGCGACCACCTCGACTCGGGCTCGGTGGCCTCGCCGTACCGCGAGACCGAGGCCATGAAGGACGGCTCCGACGCGATCGCCGACTGGCCGCTGCTCAACGCGCTGCTGAACACCGCCTCGGGCGCCTCGTGGGTGTCACTGCACCACGGCGGCGGCGTCGGCATCGGCCGGTCGATCCACGCCGGCCAGGTCACGGTCGCCGACGGCACGGAGCTCGCGGCACAGAAGCTCGAGCGCGTGCTGACGAACGACCCCGGTACGGGCGTCATGCGCCACGTCGACGCGGGCTACGAGCACGCCGCCGACATCGCCCGCGAGCGCGGACTGCGGGTCCCCATGCAGGAGGGCGTGTGACCGCGGGCAGCGCCCTCGGGCTGCTGCGTGAGATCGAAGACGTCGGGCGCGACCGCCACCGCGGCGGCTACTCCCGGCACGTGTTCGACGACGCGGAACGAGACCTGCGCGACTGGTTCGTCGAGCGGGCCTCGGGCCTCGGCCTCGACGTGTCGACCGACCGCAACGGCAACCTGTGGGCGTGGTGGGGTGAGCCCGGTCCCGACGCGATCGTGACGGGCAGCCACCTCGACTCCGTTCCCGGCGGCGGGGCCCACGACGGCCCGCTCGGCGTGGTCAGCGCGCTGGCAGCGATCGAGCGTCTGCAGCAGTCCGGTTTCGCGCCGACCAGGCCGCTCGCCGTCGTGGTGTTCGCCGAAGAGGAGGGTTCGCGGTTCGGCATCGCGTGCCTCGGCTCGCGGCTGCTGACCGGTGCGCTCTCGGTGGAGCGGGCCGAAACACTGCAGGATGCCTCGGGCCGCCGCTTCGGCGACGTCGCCCGCGACGCGGGGCTGCACGACTTCGGCGCCGATCCCGAGGCGCTCGCCCGCATCGGGGTGTTCGTCGAGCTGCACGTCGAGCAGGGCAAGGGGCTCATCGACCTCGACACCCCCGTCGGCGTCGGCGCGTCGATCCTCGAGCACGGCCGGTGGCGCATCGACGTGCGCGGCCAGGGCAACCATGCCGGCACGACGGCCCTCGTGGATCGCCGCGATCCCATGCTGCCCGCGGCATCCGCCGTCCTCGCCGCCCGCCGAGCCGCCGCCGCGCGGTCGGGATCGCGCGCGACGATCGGCCGCGTCGAGCCCGTCCCCGGGGGCACCAACGTGATCGCCTCCCGCGTGTCGGCCTGGATGGACGTGCGCGCCGACTCGGAACAGGACACGCGCGAGATCGTCGCGGAGGTCGCCGCCGCCGTCGCCGACGCGGCAGCCGCGGAAGGATGCGAGGCGACCGTCATCGAAGAGTCGTACAGCGGCGAGGTGCGCTTCGACCCGGCACTGCGGGGCCGCATCGCTGCGACCCTCGGCGACGTGCCGGCCCTGCCGACCGGCGCGGGGCACGATGCGGGGGTGCTCGCGGGATATGTCCCGACGGCGATGCTGTTCGTCCGCAACCCCTCCGGCGTCTCGCACGCGCCCGAGGAAGGCGCCGACGACGCCGCGATCGAGGCCGGGGTCGACGCGCTGGTGCGCACCCTTGAGGAGCTCTCATGAAGGTCTGGGTCGACCGGCTGATCCGCGGCGGCGCGCTCGAACGCGGTGTGCTGTTCGAGGTGGATGCCGCGGGGAACGTCGCCCACGAGAGCGTCGTGGCGGCGAGCCCGGCAGGTGCGCTGGCGCTGAATGTCGCGGCCCCCGGGTTCGCGAACGCGCACTCGCACGCCTTCCACCGGGCGCTGCGCGGGCGCACGCACGAGTCGGGGTCGTTCTGGACGTGGCGGAACCTGATGTATCGCGCCGCCGCGCGACTCACCCCGGATCTCTACCGTGACGTCGCCACCAGCGTGTTCGCCGAGATGGTCGCGGCGGGGTGGACGAGCGTGGGCGAGTTCCACTACGTGCACCACCAGCCCGACGGCACACCCTATGCCGAGCACGACGGCGAGCACCCGATGGAGCTCGCGCTCGCCGACGCGGCCGAGGCCGCCGGCATCCGTCTTGTGCTGCTCGACACGTGCTACCTCACCGGCGGGATCGGCCAGCCGCTGGCGGCGGAGCAGACCCGATTCGGCGACGGCGATGTGCACGGCTGGCTCGAGCGCTGGCACTCGCTGCGCGAGGCCCTCGCCGAGCGCTCGCCCCTCGTCACCCTGGGCGCCGCGCTGCACTCGGTGCGTGCCGTGCCCCGCGAGGGGCTCGAGGTCGCGGCGCGCGAGCTGCCGGCATCCGTTCCCCTTCATCTCCACCTCTCGGAGCAGCCGGCCGAGAACGCGGCCTGCGTCGAGGCCTACGGCCTCACCCCCACGGAGCTGCTCGCGGATGCCGGCGTGCTGTCGTCCCGGGTCTCGGTGGTGCACGCGACCCACCTGACCGACCACGACATCGAGCTGCTCGCGCAGTCCGGGACGACCGCCGTGTTCTGCCCGACGACCGAGGCAGACCTCGGCGACGGCATCGGACCGGGGCGCGAGCTGCACGACGCGGGTGTCGCCCTGGCCATCGGATCGGACCAGAACGCCGTGGTCGATCCGCTGCTCGAACTGCGGGGCCTCGAGGCGGGTGAACGACTGCGCTCGCTGCGACGAGGCCGCTTCACCCCCGAAGAGCTCTGGCGGATCGGGGCCGACAACGGCTACGCCTCGCTCGGGCTCGCGGCTCCCGCGCGACTCGGCGGACCGCTCGATCTCGTCGAGCTCGACCCGGCGTCGATCCGCACCGCGGGCAGTGCGCTCACGCAGCTGCCGCTGACCGCGACCGCGGGTGACGTGCGCCGCACCGTCATCGGGGGCAGAGTGGTGGCACGCGACGACGATGCCCTCGCGGCCGCGCTCGACCGTGGCATCCACACACTCTTGGGGGAGACGACGGGAGAGGCCCGATGACGACCGAACTGCTGACGGGCATCGGCGAACTGACCACCAACGACCCGCAGCGCGAGGGCGTGACCGGCCGAATCCACGACGCCGCGGTCGTCATCGACGACGGGACGATCGCGTGGGTCGGGCCCGCGTCCGAGGCCCCCGCGGCGGATCGACGCACCGATCTGGGCGGGCGGGCGGTGCTTCCCGGCTGGGTCGACTCGCACACCCACCTGATCTTCGCGGGCGACCGGTCCGAAGAGTTCGAGTTCCGCATGGCAGGGCATCCGTATCAGGCCGGGGGCATCCGCACCACGGTGCGCGACACGACGGCGGCATCCGACGACGAGCTGCGGACGGCGCTCGCCGCACGCCGCGGCGTAGCGCGCGCGGGCGGCACGACCTGGCTCGAGGTGAAGACGGGCTACGGCCTCGACGTCGAGCAGGAGACGCGCCTCGCGCGCCTCGCGGCGGAGGTCACCCCCGATGTGACGTTCCTCGGCGCGCACGTCGTGCCGCCGGGAGTGGATGCCGACGACTACGTCGCTCTCGTGACCGGCGACATGCTCGCCGCCGTCCGGCCGTTCGTGCGGTGGATCGACGTGTTCTGCGAGCGCGGGGCGTTCGATGCCGCGCAGTCGCGCGCGGTGTTGGAGGCCGGGAAGGCCGCCGGGCTCGGCCTGCGCGTGCACGGCAACCAGCTCGGCGAGGGCGCGGGCGTGCAGCTCGCCGTCGAACTGGGCGCGGCTGCCGTCGACCACCTCAACTTCCTGTCCCCCGCCGACATCGCGGCGCTCGGCTCGTCGTCCACCGTCGCGACGCTCCTGCCCGCCTGCGACCTCAGCACCCGGGCACCGTTCCCGCCGGCCCGCGAGCTGCTCGCCGCTGGAGCGACGCTCGCGCTCGCGAGCAACGGCAACCCCGGCACCTCGAACACGACGTCGATGGCGTTCTGCGTCGCGACCGCCGTGCTGCAGATGCACCTGACCGTCGAAGAGGCGGTCTGGGCGGCCACCGCCGGCGGGGCGCTCGCGCTGCGGCGGTCCGACCAGATCGGCGCGGTCGTCCCCGGTCATCGCGCCGACCTGCACGCCATCGACGCGCCCTCGGTGTCGCACTTCGCCTACCGGCCGGGGATGGACCTGACCTACGCCGTCTGGGAGGGTGGTCGGCGCGTCGTCAGCCGTTGAGGGCAGACGGTCGCGTCTCTTACCGCGTGGTGTCCGCACCGCGGCGTCGCAGCGCGAGAGCTCCCAGCACCACGGCGGCGATGCCCGCCCACAGCAGCGGGAAGCTCGACTCACCGCCGGTCACGGCCAACGTCCTGTACTCCGCCGACACGGCGGTCGGCGGGGTCGTGGTCGCCGGCGACAGCGCCGCGTGGCTCAGGACGTTGGTCACGGTCACTTCGACGACCTCGTCGCGGCCGACCGTCAGCGTCGACGCAGACAGCGTCGGCGCGGCCCACGTGGCGCCCGCGACCGCAGCCGGCGTGAGTTCCCGCAGCGTGAGCCGGGCTCCGACCGGGAGCGGGGCCGACGTGACGATCGTGCCGTCGGCCGGCAATGAGAGCGTGCCCGAGCCGGCGGAGAAACCCGGCCCGGCCGAGTAGTCGTAGGCGAGCGTGAACGTCGAACCGGCGGGCAGCAGGGATGCCGCGGTGCCGCTGACGACCTTCTTGGCCTGGAATCGACCGACCGCGGCGGTGGCGGTGTTGGTCAGCGTCGACGCCACGACGGAGTTCCCGGCGATGGCGAAGTCGTTCTGCGAGAAGCTCGGCGTCGCCCAGTCGATGCCGGCCGGCGCCGTGGGGAGAGTCTCTTCGAGGTGCACGACGGATCCAGCGGGGTAGGAGGGACTGACCCAGGTCTGGCCCTCGGCGACGTCGAACGAACCGTCGACGACGACACCGGTGGGCAGCGTGACCGCGTACGTACCGCTGAACGTCAGCCCCGAGATCGCCTGGTCGCTCCAGACGACGTTCTTCGTGATCGAGAACGTGCCGACCGGATCGCCCGAGCCGGTGCCGCTGCCACCGTGGCGAATCACCGTCGATGACACCGGTGCCGATGTCTGGCCCTGGATCGCGACGTCTGCTTCGTTGGCGTAGGTCCCCGCGGCTCCACCGTCGGTGACCGCCGAATGGCCGAGAAGGAGGTAGTACCAGCCCTTGACCGTCGTGAACGTGATCGTGACCGACCCGGCGCCCTCGGTGACGGTCGCAGAGACCGTCTGCCACTCCATGGGGGCGCCCGAGGCATTCACCTGATTCGTGCCCAGCAACTCGATGTCGACGTCGCCGTCGGCATTGCGCTGCCACGCCTGATGTGCGCCGAGACGCTCGGTGATCGTGACAAGCTCGCCGCCGGCCATGCCCTCTGCGGGGGTCGCGACCCAGATCCCCCATTCGATCGTGTTGGTGTCGAGCGAGTAGCTGCCCCACTTGCTGCTCGGCTGCCCTTCGAACGTGCAATCCGGGCAGCCCGGGTCGCCGGGCGTCACGGTCGTCGTGGCCGCGACGCTGCCGAAGTTGTACGTCACCGTCGTCGTGTCGGTCACCTCGGTGGTGACCGAGACCCAGAAGGTGAACGTCCCCCGCAGGTTCTGCGGGTGTGCGGCGAGGTAGGCCGAGTCGAACTCGCACTCGATCGCCGTGTCCGTCACCACGCACTGCCCCATCGCCGCGCCCGCCGGGTCGAGCAGGGCGAACGCATCACTGAGCCCCTGCAGGGCCGCGGGCAGCGGCACCGTGAACCCCGCGGGTGTGGTCGGATTGTCCGGCAGCGACCACTCTCCGCTCAGTTGCGCGTTCGAGCCCGATCTCACCTGCTCGTCGACGAATGCGATCTTCGTCAGCGTCGCCTCCGTCGCGCGTGGTTCCGCCGCGACCGCCGCCCCGGCTGTCGTGACGACGGTGAGCGTGGCCGCTGCGAGCGCGACGAACACCTTCCCCCAGTGCTGCATTGCGTTCCCCCATTGATGCATGGCGAACTGCGCCCCCGCGCAGCCCCGAGCGTCGACGGTTCCCCCGGGCTTCGTGCCCGACGTCGACACTGATGAGATGACAGCGCCCCGGTTCTATGACGCGAGATGCAGATATCGGCCGCGCCGGGTGGGGGCGATGGGCCGCCCACACACGACGCAGATGCCATAAGTGCCGGCATCCACCCGTCACAGCCATCGCCGGACGGCCTCCGACGGCGCCCAGGGCACCCGCCGCAGCACGAGCTCGGTCAGCGAGAGGCGCGATGCCGAGCGCGAGAACGTGGCCACGACGATCGACAGGCCCATCATGATCGGATACTGCGTGATCAGCTGGTCGGCGAACCAGTAGTTGATGAGTTCGGCCGCCGACGCCAGCGCCACCGGAAGGGTGAAAGCGCCGAGCACCAGCAGCACCCCGAGGCCGAACTCGATGAGCGGCACAGCGAACCCGAACAGGTCGGGGACCGCGCCGAGCACGTTCTGCGTGAAGAAGGAGTAGAAGTCCGGCACGCGCGGGTTCTGACCGGTCGACGAGACCACCAGCAGGATGTCGGAGCGGCCGAAGCCGGCCTGCCACTTCACGAGAGCCTCGCCGATCCACAGGACCCCGAGCCCGACACGGGCAAGGGTGGCGATCGCCACCCCCGCCGCGCGGAGCGTCGCACTGCGCGTCATCAGGACAGCGGCGCCGCGCCGAAGACCGCGAGGGCCTTGTCGCAGTGCACGACGAGGTAGGTGAAGTCGCTGGCGTGCACGCCGGCGGGCAGCGTGAAGGTCTGCGACGCGGCATCCCACTTCACGGCGGCGATCTCAGTGCCCGCGGTGACGTCTGCCTCGGTCGTTCCGTTGGCGAGGTACAGGTGCAGGTCCGGGCCCTCGTCAGACGAGAAGCCGCTGAGGGTGACGGTACCGTCCTCGACCGTCACGGTGCCGGCGACGTTCTTGCCGTTCGCGCCGGCGAACGTGCCGGTCACGGTCATCATGGCCGCTTCGGTCGAGCTCATGGTCGGCATGGGCGACATCGACTCGTCGGCGCCCGAACCCGAGCTGGGCTGGGTGCTGCAGCCGGCGAGCGCGGCGGTGAGCAGAAGTGCGGCGGAGGTGGAGGCGAGCAGGGTCTTGATGCGCATGAGGGTTCCGTTCGTCGTGATCTGGGTCGGATGCCACGTGGTGCGGCACCGATGCCAGTGAAGCCACCCGGGCATCCACCGCGACCGAAAGGGTCAGCCGCGTAATCGGTTCTTACAGAGCCGTAAGATCCCCGCGGCGCTCGCTGCTGCGCCCCGGCCTAGGCTCGGGATCATGCAGCAGGGAGCGAGGGTCATGGTCGTCGAGGACGACGCGACCGTGCGCACCGTGATCGCCGATCATCTGCGCGCCGCGGGGTGTCGCGTGACGCAGCATCCAGACGGGCAGGACGCGCTCGCCCAGCTCCACCAGCAGCTGCCCGACCTGCTCATCGTCGACCGGATGATGCCGATCCTCGACGGCGACGAGCTCTGCCGAGCCGTGCGCGCGTTCTCGGATGTGCCGATCATCATGCTCACGGCGCTCGACGGCGTCGACCATCGCATCGACGGCCTCGAGCGAGGCGCCGACGACTACCTGTCGAAGCCCTTTTCGCTGCGCGAACTGCAGCTGCGGGTGAACGCGTTGCTGCGCCGCGCCGCGACGGCCGGGCCGCTCGGCGAGTTCATCGCGGGGCGGTTCCGCGTCGATCCCGCCCATCGCCGGGTGTGGGTCGACGGTCGCGAGGTCACGCTCACAACGCGCGAATACGAGCTGTTCCTCTATCTGGTGCGCCGGCCGGACGAAGTGGTGAGCCGCGAAGAGATCCTGCGCGAAGTCTGGCGGTGGGGGTTCGGCGACGCCTCGACCGTGACGGTGCACGTGCGCCGCCTGCGCGAGAAGATCGAGCCCGACCCGCGCATCCCCTGCTATCTGCGCACCGAATGGGGCGCCGGCTATCGCCTGAGCGTGACGGACGGTGGCGCATGCTGAGCCTCACCCCCGACGCGATGCTGCTGATCGCTCTCACCACCGTCGGCGTCACCGTGGTGGTGACGGGCCTCACGGTGCTGGCACTGCGACTGCTGAACCGACGCAGTGCGGCGGTGCGCATGACGCTCGTGCTGGTCGGCGCGGTCGCCTCCATCGCGGCATCCACGCTCGCGATCGGCTGGGAGATGTATCTGTCGCCCCACGACCTCGCGGTGCTCACCGCGGTGATCGGGATCTCGGCGCTGCTGAGCATCGTGGCGGCGTGGATCCTCATCCGCACCGCCGTGCGTTCGAGCATCGCCGCGATCGTGCAGGCCACCCGTCGCGTGGGCAGCGGGGATGTACTCGACGAGACCGCTTCGGCGCGAGGTCCCGAGCTGGATGCCGTGACGACCGAGCTCGCCGACACCTCGCGCCGCCTCGCCGACGCACGGGCGCAGGTGGCCGAACTCGACCACGCCCGGCGACAGTTCTTCGCGTGGATCTCGCACGACCTGCGGACGCCCCTCGCGGGCATGCGGGCGATGGCGGAGGCGCTGGAAGAGGGCACGGCGCCCGAGCCGCAGGAGTACGTGCGCCTCATCCGCACGAAGGTCGACACCGTCACCCAGATGGTCGACGACCTGTTCCAGCTCTCGAAGCTCCAGACCGGCACGCTCGTGCTGCATCGCGAGTCGGTCGACCTGCTCGACCTCGTCAGCGACTCGGTCGCCGACGTGCAGTCTCTCGCCGCCACGCGCGGCGTGACGCTCGCCCCCGACGGCGTCGCCGGTCATACGGTGTGGGCCGACCCGCGCGAGCTCACGCGCGCGATCGGCAACCTGCTGGTCAACAGCATCCGCCATGCCCCGCAGGGCAGTGAGGTCTTGATCCGCGCCGATCTGATCGCTGACGGACGGCTCGTGCTGAGCGTGATCGACCAGGGCCCGGGCGTGACCGCGGAGGACTTCGGGCGCATGTTCGACGTGGGATGGCGGGCGGATGCCGCGCGCGGCGGCAGCCCCGATGAGCCCGCCTCCGCCCACGCGGGGCTCGGGCTCGCGATCGTGCGCGGCATCGTCGAGGCGCACGGGGGCAACGTACGCGCCGCGCGCACCGAGGCGGGGTTCCAACTCGACCTCGTCCTGCCCGCGCAGGGCGAGGCCTCCTGACGACAGCCATGAAGCCGCGCGGCTGGGCAGTCCGGGCGTCAGGCCGCGCAGTCGATGCAGGTCGTCGCGAAGGGGCGCGCCTCGAGCCGCGCGGGGGCGATGGGCCGCCCACACACGACGCAGATGCCATAGGTGCCGGCATCCACCCGAGCGAGCGCGTCGCTGACCTCGGCCACCTCGCCCAGGGCGGCTCGGCGCAGGGCTTCGAGTCGCTGCCACTCGCCCGAGAGCGTCGACCCCTCGGGGTCGTGCTCGTCGTCGGCCGTCGCGTCGGCGCGGTCGGCCCGCACGGCACGCTCGTCGGCGTCGAGGCGCGCGAGCAACGCGCCGAGCTCGGCGGCACGCTCGTGCAAGGCCGGGCGCGGATCGGTCATCCCTGGTAGCCGATGAGCCAGGTCACCCCGAACCGGTCACGCACCTGGCCGTCGTGGTCGCCCCACGGCCGGAGCGCGAGCGGGTCGAGCACCTCGCCGCCATCGCCCAGCGCGGTGAACCATCGCTCGAGCTCGGCGGGCGCGGCGGTGCCCAGCAGCGAGAACAGGATGCCCCGCAGCGCGAGGGCCTCGTCATCGCCGGCGGTGTCGGCCGCGAACAGCTCGACCGGCCCCTGCAGCATGCCGTGCGCGAGGGCATCCGCCGGCCCGTCCTCGCGGCCGAAGTCGGCGAACGAGTGCAGCACGAGCTCACCGCCGAACACGTCGCGGTAGAACGTCAGCGCCTCACGCGCGGTGCCGTCGAAGTGCAGGTAGGGCGTCAGACCGGTCATGGCGCGACTGTACGCTGTCGATGACACGGGGAGGGCCAGTGGGACTGTTTCGGCGCCGAAAGAGCGAGCCGCAGCCCGCGGATCGCATCGAGTGGGTGGCGGCCACGGCGCGTCGGCTGCTCGCGGAGCGCGGAGTGGAGGCGACGATCGCGCACGATGCTCAGCCCGATTCGCAGCCCGAGGACGTCGCTCTGGTCGCCGACAGCGGGCGGCGGTACCCGCTGTTCAACGCGATCGCGAAGACACGGGGATTGACCGCGGATGAGGCATCCCGCGTCATCGCCGAGCACCTCGACAACCTCCTCGATGCCCAGGGCTCGACGCCGCTCGAGCAGCTCTCTGCCGAGCAGCTGCGCCAGCAGGTCAGAACCCGCCTTCTCGCCGGCGGGCAGGGCCGCCCCGACGAACCGACGTTCGCGTATGCGCGCGCGTTCTCGGACGGCATCCTGCTCGTCCTCTGTGTCGATTTTCCCCGCAGCGTGCAGTTCATCGCAGACGCGCACCTGGACCAGCTCGCTCTGAGCCTCGACGAGCTGTATGCCTTCGGGCAGCTCAACACCGACCGCGAACCGATCGACGAGCGCTTCGAGCCGGCGCCCGGCGTCCAGGCGATTCTCGGCGACTCGCTGTTCACCGCGTCGAAAGCCGCGAACCTGCCTGCCGTGATCGGGTCGGCACCGTTCGGCACGCTGTTCACGGTGCCGCACCGCCACATGCTGATCATGCTGCCCCTCCGGGGCCCCGAGACGCTCGCCGCTGTGGAGCAGCTGGTGGGCATCACGATGCAGGTGCTCCGTGGTGGGCCCGTGCCGGGTGGTGTCCTCTCGCCCGACATCCACTTCTCGCGAGATCACCAGGTGAGCCGGGTTTCGTCGATCGACGAGACGGGAGCGGTCTCGATCAACGTCGACGAGCGACTGCAGAAGGCACTCGAAGACGCGATCGGCTGAGCGCCCGAAGAAGGATGCCTCGGCGCCGCGCGGCTAGACTTGACCCGTCCCCGGCACCCGAGTCTTGGAGTCCAGCCGCGTGAGCACCCCCACCACCTCTCCCGTCGCCGACACGGTCGAGAACGCCATCGCGACGCCCGAGAAGGAGCAGCCCTACGCGGCGCTCGGACTCAAGAGCGACGAATACGACCAGATCAAGACGATCCTGGGCCGTCGGCCCACGAGCGGCGAGCTGGCGATGTACTCGGTCATGTGGAGCGAGCACTGCTCCTACAAGTCGTCGAAGATCTACCTGCGCCGCTTCGGCGACAAGGTCTCCGACGAGATGAAGAGCCGCCTCATGGTCGGCATGGGCCAGAACGCCGGCGTCGTCGACGTCGGTGAGGGCTGGGCGGTGACCTTCAAGGTCGAGTCGCACAACCACCCGAGCTACATCGAGCCGTTCCAGGGCGCCGCGACCGGCGTCGGCGGCATCGTCCGCGACATCATCTCGATGGGCGCGCGCCCGGTCGCCGTGATGGACCAGCTGCGCTTCGGCGCGATCGACCACCCCGACACCCCGCGCGTCGTGCACGGCGTGACGAGCGGCATCAGCTTCTACGCCAACTGCCTGGGCCTTCCCAACATCGGCGGCGAGACCGTCTTCGACGCGGTCTACCAGGGCAACCCGCTCGTCAACGCGCTCGCGGTCGGCGTCATGCGCCACGAAGACATCAAGCTCGCCAACGCGACCGGCGCGGGCAACCAGGTCGTCCTGTTCGGCGCCCGCACGGGCGGCGACGGCATCGGCGGGGCGTCGATCCTGGCATCCGACACCTTCGCCGACGGCGGGCCGACCAAGCGCCCCGCCGTGCAGGTCGGAGACCCGTTCGCCGAGAAGGTGCTCATCGAGTGCTGCCTCGAGCTCTACGCGGGCGAGCTCGTCGAGGCGATTCAAGACCTCGGCGCCGCCGGAATCTCGTGCGCGACCTCCGAGCTCGCCGCCAACGGCGGCTCGGGCATGCGCGTGGATCTCGAGAACGTGCTGCTGCGCGACCCGTCGCTCACGCCCGAAGAGATCCTCATGAGCGAGTCGCAGGAGCGCATGATGGCGATCGTCGCTCCCGAGAAGCTGGATGCCTTCTTGGCCGTCACCTCGAAGTGGGACGTCGAGACGTCGGTGCTCGGCGAGGTCACCGGCGACGGCCGCCTGCAGATCTTCTGGCACGGCGAGCAGATCGTCGACGTCGACCCCTCGACCGTCGCGGTCGACGGCCCGGTCTACGAGCGCCCCGTCGCCTACCCGACCTGGATCGACGCGCTGCGCGACGACTCGGCATCCGCCCTGCCGCGCACCGACGATCCCAACACGCTGCGCGAGCAGTTCGTCGCCCTGCTCGGCAGTGCGAACCTCGCCGACACGAGCTGGATCACGAACCAGTACGACTACTACGTGATGGGCAACACCGCACTGAGCTTCCCCGACGACGCCGGCATGATCCGCGTCGATGAGGAGTCGGGCCTCGGCTTCGCGATCGCGACCGACTGCAACGGCCGGTTCTGCCAGCTCGACCCCTACGCGGGCGCCCAGCTGGCCCTCGCCGAGGCGTATCGCAACGTCGCCGTCACGGGCGCGATCCCGACGGCGGTCACTGACTGCCTGAACTTCGGCAGCCCCGAGAACCCCGAGGTCATGTGGCAGTTCGGGCAGGCCGTCGACGGCCTCGCCGACGCGTGCCTCGAGCTCGGCGTGCCGGTCACGGGCGGCAACGTGAGCTTCTACAACCAGACCGGCGACGTGCCGATCTTCCCGACCCCCGTCGTGGGTGTGCTCGGGATCATCGACGACGTCGCCCGGCGCATTCCGAGCGGCTGGCAGGATGCCGGCGAGAACATCTACCTGCTCGGCGTCACCTCCACCGAGCTCAGCGGCTCGCAGTGGGCGGGCACGGTGCACGGTCACCTCGGCGGACGCCCCCCGAAGGTCGACCTCGCCGCCGAGAAGCGCCTCGCCGGGCTCATCCAGGCCGCCTCGCAGCAGGAGCTCGTCTCGAGCGCACACGACCTGTCGTCGGGCGGCCTCGGCCAGGCGCTCGCCGAGGGCGTCATGCGCTTCGGCGTCGGCGCGCGCGTCTGGCTGCGCGAGATCATGGAGCGTGACGGTGTGGATGCCGCCACCGCCCTCTTCTCCGAGTCGACCGGCCGGGTCATCGTGTCGGTGCCGCGCGAAGAAGACGTGAAGTTCCGCGGGCTGTGCGAAGGCCGCGGCTACCCCGTGCTGCGCATCGGCGTGACCGACCCCGCCGCCGACGGCGACGAGCCCGCGCTCGAGGTGCAGGGCGTCTTCACGCTCACGGTGCCCGAGCTGCGCGCGGTGTCGCAGGGAACGCTGCCCGCCGTGTTCGGCGCGACGGTGTCAGAGCCCATCGTCGTCACCCCGTAGGCTGATCGTCATGACCGACCAGGACGAGTATCAGGGCATGAACGAGGCGCGCACGCGCCGCACGCGCATCATCGCGTGGGTCGTGATCGTGTCGCTGATCCTCGTCGGCGGCGGCGCGACCGTCCTCGCCCTGATCTTCGGCTGAGTCTCGGCGGCGTCTTCGGTGGGCGCCCCGGGTTTTCCCTGGAGCGAACTCGCGGAACTCGTCCAGCGATGCTGAGTAGCATGACGCTGTGGAGCCTCTGCTGGCGCTCGTCTGGATCGTCCCCGCCGTGATCGGCGGGGGCGCCGCCGCGTGGTTCGGCTTGCGCGGCCAGGGCACGTCGCGTGCGCGCCGGCTGGCGTACGACGCGTCGCGCGTCGCGCTGCACAGCGCCCGTCAGGATGCCACGGCCGCGCGCATCAGCGTGCGCGTCGCTCGCGCCGAGCTCGCCCGGGCTCTCGCGGAGCGCAGCGCCGGCCAGGCCGACGGCAGCGACA
>JASCPF010000042.1 GCA_029959325.1 Microbacteriaceae bacterium PS02068 | reverse complement strand
CCGCCGGCGTGGCCCGCGCCCGTCGCCGCGCCCACGTTCGCCGCGCCGCCCGCGCCCGCCGACCCGCACGCATCGCCTGATCGGTGAGACCCGCTCCACACGCCGAGACCCGGGTGTTTTACGCGGGGTTTCGGCGAGTAGAGCGGGTCTCGCCGGGCGTCACCGGGCGCGCCCGTGCGGCGGCCGGCCGCAGGCGTGGCGAGTCAGGCGGCTTCGAGCGCGTCGGCGTCGAGGATCGTGTAGCTGTAGCCCTGCTCGGCGAGGAACCGCTGGCGGTTCTGCGCGAAGTCCTGGTCGACGGTGTCGCGGGCGATCAGGGTGTAGAAGCTCGCCGTGTGGCCGCTCGTCTTGGGGCGCAGCAGACGTCCGAGGCGCTGCGCCTCTTCCTGACGTGAGCCGAACGATCCCGACACTTGGATGGCGACGGATGCCTCGGGCAGGTCGATCGAGAAGTTCGCGACCTTCGAGACGACCAACACGGGGATCTTTCCCTCGCGGAACGCGCCGTAGAGCTGCTCGCGCTCGTCCACGGGCGTCGCGCCCGTGATCTGCGGGGCATCCAAGGCATCCGCCAGCACGTCGATCTGGTCGAGATACTGGCCGATCACCAGGATCTGCTCGCCCGCGTGCCGCGCGACGAGATCGCGCACGACCCCGATCTTCGCGTGGGCCGTCGCCGCCAGGCGGTAGCGGTCTTCGTCGGCCGCGGCGGCGTACTCCATGCGGTCACCGGGCGGCAGGTCGACGCGCACCTCGTAGCAGACGGCGGGTGAGATGAAGCCCTGCGCCTCGATCTCCTTCCACGGGGCGTCGAAGCGCTTCGGGCCGATCAGGCTGAACACGTCGCCCTCGCGACCGTCCTCGCGCACGAGCGTCGCGGTGAGGCCGAGCCGCCGGCGCGCCTGCAGGTCGGCGGTGAGCTTGAACACGGGCGCCGGCAGCAGGTGCACCTCGTCGTAGACGATGAGGCCCCAGTCCAGGGCATCCAGCAGCGCCAAGTGCGCGTACTCGCCCTTCCGCTTCGCGGTGAGGATCTGGTAGGTCGCGATCGTGACGGGCTTGACCTCTTTGGCCTGGCCGGAGTATTCGCCGATCTCCTCGGCCGTGAGCGACGTGCGCTTCAGCAGCTCGTCGCGCCACTGCCGCGCACTGACGGTGTTGGTCACGAGGATGAGCGTCGTCGTCTTCGTGTCGGCCATCGCGGCGGCGCCCACGAGGGTCTTGCCGGCACCACACGGCAGCACGACGACGCCCGAGCCGCCCTCGGTGAAGATGTCGACGGCCTTGCGCTGGTAGGGGCGGAGAGTCCAGCCGTCTTCGGCGAGGTCGATCGGATGCGGCGTGCCGGGGGTGTAGCCGGCGTGGTCTTCGGCGGGCCAGCCCACCTTGAGGAGCTCCTGCTTGATGTGGCCGCGGGCCCAGGCATCCACCGTGAACACACCGGGGGAGGGATGCCCCGTCAGCAGCGGCTGGATGCGCTTGTTCTTCGCGACCTCGGCGAGCACGGCCGTGTCGGTCGCGCGCAGCACCAGGGTGCCCTCGTCGTCGCGCTCGATGACGAGACGGCCGTAGCGGTTCACCGTCTCGCGCATGTCGATCGAGACCGACGCCGGCACGGGAAAGCGCGACCACCGGTCGAGCGTTCCGAGCATGTCGTCGGCAGTATGCCCCGCGGCGCGGGCGTTCCACAGGCCCAGGCGCGTGATCCGGTACGTGTGGATGTGCTCGGGCGCGCGCTCCAGCTCGGCGAAGATCGCGAGCTCGTGACGCGCGCTCTCGGCGTCGGGATGCGCCACTTCGAGCAGCACCGTGCGATCGCTCTGGACGATCAGGGGACCATCAGCCATAACGGGACAGTCTACCGTCGCGGCATACGACGCGCGGCCTGTCAGGCCGGGCGCCTGTCAGGCCGGGCATACCCCGTCAGGCCGGGCGTACCCGCACGATGCTCGACACCGGCAGGGTGCGCTCGACGTCGACGTTCTTGTCGAGGCCGCGCAGCCGCCCTCCGCCGAGACCGGTCGCCTCGATCGTGAACTCGCGCTCGCTGCCGTCGGGAAGGCTCACCGCGACGACGATGGTCGCCCGCGCGCGGACGGCCTGCTCGAGTTCGCGGCCGAGCCACGCGGCATCCGCATCGCCCTCCTGCGCGGTGCGCAGCCGCGCCAGCAGGTCGGCGTAGACCTCGACCGGCGTCGGCGCGGGGGCAGGCTCGGCGGCGAGCCGGTGGCGATCGAGGGCGCGGCGCGCGCCGTCTGCGTCGACCGCGACGACCGGATAGCGGGCATCCGCGATCATCCAGAACGTCGTGTCGGGGCTCGAGCGGGTGATGAGGTCGTCTCCATCGGGGATGAGCCCCAGCGGGCGCAGCGCCTGGTCGACGGCGATCGTCTGCAGCAGGCCGGCGTCGCCCGACGCCACGCGGGTGCGGCCGGCCCTGTCGGGGCCCACCTGCAGCGCGCCGTGACGGCTTGCCGAGCGCTCGATCTCGTAGGCGAGCGGCTGCGGCAGACCCGTGAGCGACAGCCCGAGCAGGAACTCGCGCAGCGACGCCGCCGTCTCGCCCGAGGTCAGCGCATCGGCGATGGTCTCGGACGTGAAGCGGTACGAGGATGCCTGGGCCCGCGATTCGCGCCGTGCCATCGACCGCAGCCGCATGTCGAGGTCGGGGGCGAGCGAGCCCGGCGCGATCGCGGTGAGGTCGTTCTGCAGGTACACGCGATCGACCTCGGGTGGCAGCAGCTCGGCGAGCGCCGCGAGATCGAGCGGTGCTCCGCCCTGCGCCGGACGCGCCCACGACGGCGGTGCGCCGCCCGGCCCGAGCAGGGCCCACCGCACCAGCAGAGCGCGCTCGGCCACGGCGTGTGCGGGCCACGTCGGGTCGAACGGGCGGGCTGCCGCCCAGTCGTCGGGTGCGATCCACCCGCCACCGGCC
This sequence comes from Microbacteriaceae bacterium PS02068, assembly GCA_029959325.1. Lineage (GTDB taxonomy): Bacteria > Actinomycetota > Actinomycetes > Actinomycetales > Microbacteriaceae > Microbacterium. The sequence goes on along the minus strand of JASCPF010000042.1, from coordinate 25,938 downwards.
GCGCGCACGGCGGCGGGCAGCGCACGGATCAGACCGTCGGCCACGGTGCTCCAGCGGTCGAGGGTCGCGCTGTGCAGCCAGGCGAGCCCGCGCGGCGTGACGAGCAGGGCGCGGTCTTCCGCGCCGAGCAGGCCGGTGCGTTCGGCGATGTCGACGAGCTCGTCGGCGGCGGACGGGTCGGCCACCGCGCCGCTCTCGATCAGGCGTCGCCGGTCGACGGCGCCCAGCGTGCCCGATCCGATTCGGCCGAGCGGCGCGGAGAGGGCCGACTGCAGCACATCGGCGAGCGAAGCGGATGCCGTGAACGCGCGCTCGGCCGCGGCCGCATCGGTCTCGGGGGTGGCTGCGCCCGTGGCGCCGCCCGGCAGAGGGGGTGCCGCCGCGGCAGGTGCCGCCTGTGCACCGGGGGCTGCGGCGCGGAAGGCCTGGGCGACGGCATCCCAGGGGGCGCCGTCGTCATCGAGCAGCGCGCGACCGATCAGCGCGTCGCGCGTGGCGTCGTCGCCCGCGCGGCCCGTCTCGATCGCCGCGCTGAGGGTGGCCGCCTCGACGGCGGTGAGATCGGTGATCGCCCGTGCGAGCGAGGCCGGTTCGAGCAGCGACTCGGCCGCATCGAAGGCGTCGTTCCACGACACGTTCGGTGCCACGCGGCGGGCGGCGAAGAGGGCGGCCAGCGACGCGTCGCTGCGCGCCGCGAGCTGGTGCGCGAGAGATCGCGGATCGGAGCCGGTCACGGTCAGCGGCCCTTGCCGACCCGGGCCTTCCGCACGAAGGTCATGATCAGCACCGTCACCAGCAGGAGGAAGGCGATGATCGGCGCCGTCCAGACGATCGCGGCGACCGAAGGCCACATCCCGGCGCTGAAGTCCGTCACGCCGAGCGGGCGGGCGATGATGATCGCGAAGAAGCAGATGACCGAGAGCACCAGCAGCCCCAACGACATGAACGCGAGGATGCGGTCGATCCGGCGGACGGGAACGTCGTCGGCGGGAGTTCGGGGCGCGGTGGGGGACATCCCCCACAGCCTACTGCGTCGAGCCGGTGCCGTAGGCTTGATGCGGGGCAGTCCGCCCTTTCACAGCGCCCGCACTCGGCGGGCACGATCAGCGAGGTTCACATGCCCACCGGCAAGGTCAGGTTCTACGACGACGAGAAGGGCTTCGGCTTCATCACCGCCGAAGACGGTCAGGACGTCTTCCTGCATGCGACGGCGCTGCCGGCCGGAACGGTCGTGAAGGCGGGTACGCGCCTCGAGTTCGGCGTCGCCGACGGCAAGCGCGGTCTGCAGGCACTGGCCGTTCGCGTGCTGGATGCCCCGGTGAGCCTCTCCAAGCGCAACCGCACGAAGCCCGACGACATGGCGATCATCATCGAAGACGTCGTGAAGCTGCTCGACAAGGTCGGCGGCGACCTGCGCCGCGGGCACTACCCGAACGGCGCGCAGGGCGCGAAGGTCGCGGCGATCCTGCGCAAGGTGGCCGATGACCTCGATGCCTGACGCTGCCGACGCGCGCTTGCTCGACGCACACGATCTGGCGCTCGCCGCGCTGCACGAGATCACTCCGGCCCACACGGTCGGGGCGGCTGCCGGCTACACGATCGAAGACGGCGGCGCCGTGTCGCTGCGCTTCGCGAGTGCGATGGCGGGCTACCCCGACTGGTTCTGGACCGTGAGCGTCGCCGTCGTCGACGGCTCTGAGCCCACTGTGCTCGAGGCCGAGCTGCTGCCCGGCGAGGGGTCGCTGCTCGCGCCCGAGTGGGTGCCGTGGGCGGTGCGGCTCGCCGACTATCAGGCCGCCCAGGCGGCGCTCGCCGCTGAACGAGGCGACGACGAACTCGCGGACGACGACCTCGACGACGACGAGCTCGACGAGGATGACGACGCCGACGAATCCGACATCGACGACCTCGATGATCTGGATGCCGCGGACTTCGATCAGGACGGATCGCCGATCCTGCACGCGGGTGACGTCGACGGCGTCGACATCGACGTGCTCGACGAAGACGCCCCCGACGACGACGACGCACCCGGTCGTTGAGCGACGCTTCGACTCGCTGCGCTCGCTCAGCGCGGGTCTCCGCGAGTCGAAACGTCCGGCCGCGCCCTGAACCCCGCGTTGCTGGTTTGTTACTGGCCCGCGATCGTGTGCTCGATGCACTTCACGAGCTGACGCACGTCGTCGGGCTCGATCGAGACGAACGTCGCGATGCGCAGCTGGTTGCGTCCGAGCTTGCGGTAGGGCTCGGTGTCGACGATGCCGTTCGCGCGCAGGCTGGATGCCACGGCCGCGGCATCCACACTCTCATCGAAGTCGATCGTGACGACGACCGGCGAACGGTCGGCGGGGTCGGCGACGAACGGCGTCGCGTACGGGACCGACTCGGCCCACTCGTAGAGCACCGAGGACGACTCGCGCGTGCGATCGGATGCCCAGCCGAGGCCGCCGTTGTCGTTGATCCACTCGAGCTGCTTGTCGAGCAGGAACAGCGTCGAGACGGCCGGTGTGTTGAGTGTCTGGTTCAGGCGCGAGTTGTCGACCGCGTTCTTCAGGCTCAGGAACTCGGGGATGTAGCGCCCCGATGCGGCGACGCGCTCGATGCGCTCGAGCGCGGCCGGCGACACGGCGGCGAACCACAGGCCGCCGTCGGAGCCGAGGTTCTTCTGCGGGGCGAAGTAGTAGACGTCGGCTTCGGAGATCCGCACGTTGATGCCGCCCGCGGCGCTGGTGGCGTCGATGACGGTGAGCGCGCCGTCGTCGCCCTGCACGCGCGTCACAGGTGCCGCGACGCCCGTCGAGGTCTCGTTGTGCGGCCAGGCGTAGACATCGACGCCGGCGACGGCCTCGGGCTCGGCACGCGTGCCCGGCTCGGCCTTGCGGACGTCCGGGGCCTCGAGCCACGGGGCGCCCGCGGCGGCGGCGAACTTGCCGCCGAACTCGCCGAACACGAGGTTCTGTGCGCGGCGCTCGATGAGGCCGAACGACGCGGCATCCCAGAATGCCGTCGATCCGCCGTTGCCGAGGATGATCTCGTAGCCGTCGGGCAGGCGCAGCAGGTCGGACAGACCCATGCGCACCTGGCCGACGAGGCTCTTGATCGGCGCCTGGCGGTGCGAGGTGCCCATGAGCACGGCGCCCGGCCCGGCGAGGGCGGCCATCTGCTCGGGGCGGACCTTCGAGGGTCCGCAGCCGAAGCGTCCGTCGGTGGGCAGGATCTCTCGAGGCAGCGTGACGTGGGCCATGCCCCCGAGTCTAGAGGGAGCCGTTAGGCTGGAATCTCACCCCTCGACTGTGCAAAAAGGCCCCCGATGACCGATCTGATCGATACCACCGAGATGTACCTGCGCACGATCCTCGAGCTCGAGGAAGAGGGCATCGTGCCTCTGCGCGCGCGCATCTCGGAGCGACTCGGTCACTCCGGGCCCACCGTCTCGCAGACCGTGGGCCGTATGGAGCGCGACGGTCTCGTCGTCGTCACCGACGACCGGTCGCTGGCCCTGACCGATGCCGGGCGCCAGAAGGCCGTCGACGTGATGCGCAAGCACCGTCTCGCCGAGCGTCTTCTGTCGGATGTCATCGGCCTCGACTGGGCGTACGTGCACGAAGAGGCGTGCCGCTGGGAGCACGTCATGAGCGAGCTCGTGGAGCGTCGCCTGATCGAGCTGCTCGGCCACCCGACCGAGTCGCCGTACGGCAACCCGATCCCGGGTCTCGATCAGCTGGGCGATGCGCCGGCGCGTACGTTCGACGACGGCGTCGTCGGGCTCGTGCGCCTGTTGAACGACACGGGCACCCCCGTCTCGGGCACCGTGCGCCGCCTCGCCGAGCCCGTGCAGGTCGATCCCGAGCTGCTGACGCAGTTCCGCGATGCTGGCGTCGTGCCCGGCGCGAGCGGTGACTATCGGTTCAGCGAGGGCTACGTGCTCGTGCAGATGGACGGCCAGGATGAGGGCCTCGAACTGCCTGTCGAGGTCGCCTCGCACATCTTCGTGACGGGTGCCGCGGCGCGGGCGTAAACGCCCGACGTGACTTATTCGTTATATTCCGGTAGCCTCAGAGAGTCCACCCGGCGAGAAGCCCGCCACAGGACCTCCGCACGGATTGCCTCATGGGTTCGTCTTTCGCGCGGTGACACCCGTACATCTGTGCCCGACACTGAGTGCCGACGAACCAGCGATCCTCCCCGCGCGGAGGGCATGCAGAGGCGCCGGAGGACTTTTGGCTGAATTGTACGATCCGTCGCAAGAGGCACCCGAGCCCGAGTCGACGAACACCGCTCCCCGGAGCCGCATGCGACGTCTCGTGTCGCGCGGCCCCGTGACCAAGGCCCCCGCGACGAAGGCTGCCGGCACCACGGCTGCCCGACCCACCCGCGTCGAGCGCCGCGCCGCCGGCAAGACCCACCCGATGCGCAGCTTCCTCACGGTCGCCGCCGTCGCCGCGCTGGTCGGCACCGTCGCCGTGCCCGCCGCGCTGAGCGTGTCGGGCGCCGCCCCCGCCGAAGCTGCCGTCACGACGCTGCAGCAGGTCGCGCAGAACAACAAGCAGTCGCTCGTCGTGGCGTCCGAGCCCACTCCTGTCGCCCTCGAGCGTGGCAGCTACAGCGCCACGACGCCCGAAGAGATCCAGTCGAAGAAGGACGAAGAAGCGGCCAAGGCTGCTGCCGCCGCCCGCATCACCGCCGCCAGCTCGAACTCGAACGCGAGCGCCTTCACCGGCGCCATCGCCCAGTCGATTGCGCCCGCCGGCTCGGTCGTGCGGCCGCTTCTCGGGTTCGACACCTTCGGCACGCCGTACGCGGGCCACAAGGGCACCGACTACATGGTCGCGCGGGGCACGCCGATCTACGCGATCGCCGACGGCGTCGTCGTGGCATCCAGCGAGAACGGCCCCGGCTGGGGCGTGTACGTCAAGATCGCGCACAACATCGGCGGCCAGAGCGTCACCTCGCTCTACGCCCACATGCTCTACGGGTCGCGTCGCGTCGAGGTCGGTCAGTCGGTCTCGGCCGGTCAGCTCATCGGCCAGGTCAGCGACACGGGCCGTGCCTTCGGCACGCATCTGCACCTCGAGATCTACGTGAACGGATCGTGGACCAACGCGGAGAGCTTCCTGCAGGCCAACGTCGGCTAGGTGGGTTACCCTGTTCCCGACGCTCGCAGAAGCCGAGGGGGAGTCGATGGACACAGCAGGAGCCCGCATCCGCACCATGGATGCTCTCTGCCGGAACGCCTCCGGTCGCTATGTCCTTCGGCATCGCGTGCACGAATGCCGCGGCATCCGCCGTGCGCACAAGGCGCTGTCTTCATGACAGCGCCTTTTTTCGTGCCCGCACGCCTCACCGGCGTCTGCGGAGTCGCACCGAGAGGCCGCTGAAGCCGTCAGGGGCCGTTCGAGAGGACACCGCATGCGCACGCTGGTACTGAATGCAGGATACGAACCGCTGGCCGTCGTGTCGTTCAAGCGAGCCCTGGTGCTCGTGATGAACGAGAAGGCCACCGTGATCGAGCGGATCGACGGGAATCCCGTCTGGGGCATCCGTGGCGAAGTCGATCGCCCGGCCGTCATCGTGCTCACCCGATATGTGCGCGTGCCGGGCGCGCGCCGCGTGCCCGTGACCCGTCGCGGCGTGCTGCGCCGCGACGCGCACCGATGCGCGTACTGCGGCAAGGTCGCGTCGACGATCGACCACGTGCTGCCGCGCTCGCGCGGCGGCGCCGATTCGTGGGAGAACCTCGTGGCCTGCTGCCTGCGCTGCAACAACGTGAAGGGCGATCGCACGCCGCAGGAGATGAACTGGGAGCTGCGGTGGGTGCCCCAGCCCCCGCGCGGCTCGCAGTGGACCGTGCGCGGCACGGAGCGCTCCGAGCCGTCGTGGGCGCCGTACCTCTCGCTCGCCGCCTGACGGTCTTCTGGCGGCCGCGGGCCGAGGCGTGATCGGCGAATGTCGGATGCCGAGGTTATCTTCGATCCCATCGGGTTGAGAGGATAGAACACGCGTTCTATTCTGGAGTGATGGGGGTGACCGTGGCGAAGGCGAGTGCGGGCGCGGCGGAGACCGTCGAGACCCTGCGCGCGCAGATGCTGCGGATGCAGGGTCGCCGCCTCGACGCGCCGGTGCTGCCGGTGCCACGGGCGCTGGGCGAGCTGCTGCCCGGTGGGGGTCTGCGGCCGGGGTCGTCGTATTCGCTCGGGCGATCGATGTCGCTGTTGTTCGCCCTGTTCTCGCGACCCTCGCAAGAGGGCTCGTGGTGCGCGGCGGTGGGCATGCCGCACCTGGGCGCCGAGGCGGCGCGGGCGGCGGGGGTCGATCTGTCGCGACTCGTGCTGGTGCCCGATCCGGGCGACCGCTGGCTCGCCGTGACGGCGGCGATCGCCGATGTGCTGCCGGTCGTCGCGGTGCGTCCCCCCGCACGAGCGAAAGACGGCGACATCGCACGCCTGGCCGCCCGCATGCGCGAGCGCGAGGCCGTGCTGCTGGTGCAGGGTCCCTGGCCGCAGACCGAGGCGATGATCGATGTCGGCGACCCGTCGTGGTCGGGGCTGGGTGAGGGATACGGCCTGCTCGAAGGGCGCGAACTGACCGTCACGGTGACGAGCCGCCGCTTTCCCTCGCCCCGCACGGGCCGGGTGCTGCTGCCGGATGCCGAGGGCGCGGTTGCCCGTATCGCTGCGGAGTCCGTGCCGTCGCTGCGGGCTGTGGGGTGAGTGCGCCTACTTGTTGCTGTGGCATCCTTGTATTGCGTGTCGCGTGTAGGAGGTATCAAATGAGGCTGAATAGCAAGGGGCAGGTGACCATTCCGGCGCAGCTTCGGCGCATTCATGGCTTCGTCGAAGGTGATGAGGTCGAGGTGGTCGAGGATGGCGGCTCTCTGCGCATCGTCCATGCTGCTCCGGATGCCAGCAGAGGAGGCCGCATCGTGGCGCGCATGCGCGGTCGAGCCACGACGACCAGCAGCACCGACGAGCTGATGGCACTGCTTCGCGATGAGTGAGACCACCCTCGTCGATTCGAACGTGCTGCTCGATGTCCTCACTGCCGACCCGATATGGCGCGAGTGGTCGGGAGAGCAGCTCGAGCAGGCACTCGATCGAGGGCCTGTCGTCATCAATCCGATCGTGTACGCCGAGGTGTCCGTGGGATTTGAGCGCATCGAGGATCTCGATGACGCTCTGCCGCCGACGTACTTCGGCCGCGAACCGCTGCCGTGGGCGGCCGGATTCCTCGCGGCGAAGGCATTCGTCGCATACCGCCGTCGAGGTGGAGAGCGTAGCGCGCCGTTGCCGGATTTCTACATCGGCGCCCATGCGGCGATCTCGGGGCATCGGTTGCTTACACGTGACCGCGGGCGATACGCCACCTACTTTCCGACTCTCGAACTGATCACTCCGGAGGCATGAGAGTTCGCTCTTATATTCCATACTGTGACCTTGCATGAATAGAACATAAGTTCTATCTTGGAGGGATGAACGGGACGGATGCCAGGCAGGTCGGCGCCGCCGCGCCGTCGCTGCCGCGCAGCCTCGTGCTGTGGGTGCCGGATTGGCCGATCGTGGCGCTCACCCGTGAGGGGGACGAGCCGCTTGAGGCATCCCTGCCGATCGCCGTCTTCGCGAAGGGGATGGTCGTCGCGTGTTCGGCGGCGGCGCGCGACGAGGGCGTGCGGCGCGGGCAGCGTCGACGCGACGCGCAGGCGCGCTGCCCGCATCTTGAGGTCGTGCTCGATGACCCGGTGCGCGACCATCGTGCCTTCGCGCCGCTGATCGCCGCCGTCGAAGAGGCGGCGCCCGGGGTGCAGCTGATCGCTCCCGGGCTCATCGCGCTGCAGGCGAAGGGCCCGGCGCGGTTCTATGGGGGCGAGGCCGCCGCCGCGACGGTGCTCACCGGTGCGGTGGCTGGGCTCGGCGTCGCGGATGTACGCGTGGGCGTCGGTGACGGCACCTTCACCGCCGAGCAGGCGGCCCGGCGCGGCACTCGCGAGACCGATCCGATGCGGATCGTCCCGGCGGGGCGGGCGGGGGAGTTCCTCGCGCCGCTGCCGGTGGCCGTGCTCGATGACGACGACCTGCAGCTCTCGAGTCTGTTCGGTCGCCTCGGCGTGCAGACGCTGGGGCAGGTCGCCGCGCTCGGCCCCGACCGGCTGAGCGAACGGTTCGGCACGCGCGGCGCGCGGCTGTACGCCCTGGCATCCGGGCGTGATCCGCGACCCGTCGAGGCTCGCACCCCGCCGCCCGAGCTGCACCGCGAGGTCGCGTTCGAGCCGCCCGTCGTGCTCGCCGACCAGGTGGCGTTCGGGCTGCGCGTGCCCGCCGAGGAGTTCACCGCGCGCCTCGGCGAGCGGGGCCTGGTCTGCACCGAGCTGCGGGTCGTGCTGACGGGCGAGCGCGGCGACCACAGCGCGCGGGTGTGGCTGCATCCCGGGGTGTTCGACGCCGCCGCGATCGTCGACCGCGTGCGCTGGCAGCTCGCCGAGCAGGGCCTGCGCAGCGCCGTGGCATCCGTCCGCATCGAGCCCGAGGGAGTGGATGCCGCGGCGCACCACACCGCGCGCCTCTTCGGCTCGGGCCCCGAAGAGCGCGTGCACCACGCGCTCTCGCGCGTGCAGGCGATGCTGGGGCATCAGGGCGTGCTGACCCCCGAGATCGGCGGCGGCCGGTGGCTCGCCGAGCGGCAGCAGCTCGTGCCCTGGGGTGACGCCGTCGGCGCCGCGGTGCGCGCCGCTGCCACGCTGCCGTGGCCCGGCAGCCTGCCCGGCCCGCTGCCGGCGACCGTGTTCGCCGAGCCGCTGCCGGTGGCGGTGCTCGACGATGACGGCGACATGGTGGCGGTGGATGCCCGGGGCGACGTGACGGCCGAGCCGGTCTGGCTGACGGGGATCGGAGTGCCGGGGTCGTCCGCGACGCGGCGACGACGGGGCATCCGGCAGTGGGCAGGGCCCTGGCCCGTCATCGAGCGGGGGTGGGATGCCGAGCGCGCCCGCCGCGCGCACCGCTTTCAGGTGGTCGACGAGGCCGAGAGCGCCTGGCTGCTCGTTTGCGAAGACGGCTCGTGGCGTGCCGAGGGGGTGTATGACTGATGGGCTTCAACAACCCCGGCGTCACCTGGGGGCAGATGGAGCGGGTGCTCAGCGGCAAGCCCGAACCCGACGGCGGCGACGGGCCGGCGTTCTCGCGCAAGCGCGGGAAGTACGAGCGCCCGCCCATCGAGCGCCCCGAGAACCCGGTGCCCTATGCCGAGCTGCACGCGCATTCGTCGTTCTCGTTCCTCGACGGGGCGTCATCGCCCGCCGAGCTCGCCGAAGAGGCCGAGCGGCTGGGGCTGCACGCGCTCGCGATCACCGACCACGACGGCTTCTACGGCATCGCGCGCTTCGCCGAGGCGGCCGAGCAGCTGCAGGTGGCGACCGTGTTCGGCGCCGAGCTGTCGCTGGCCCTTCGACAAGCTCAGGGACCGGGGGAGAGTCGGTCCCCGAGCCTGTCGAGGGGTGGGCAGCCCGACCCCGTCGGCTCGCATCTGCTGGTGCTCGCGCGGGGTGAGGAGGGCTACCACCGGCTCGCCGCGGCGATCACGCACGCGCAGCTCGCCGGGGCCGAGAAGGGGCGGCCGCGCTACGACCTCGACGAGCTGGCCGAGCGGGCAGACGGGCACTGGGCGATCCTGACCGGATGCCGCAAGGGCGCGGTGCGGCAGGCCCTGGCATCCGGCGGCTTCGGAAGCGGTGGCTCGCTCGCCGCCGGCGCGCGGGCGGCGGGGCGCGAGCTCGATCGCCTCGTGTCGCTGTTCGGTGCCGAGGCCGTCACCGTCGAGCTGATCGATCACGGCAATCCGCACGACACTCGCGACAACGACCTCCTGGCGGCGCTGGCGGCGGAGCGCTCGCTGCCGATCGTCGCGACGAACAACGTGCACTACGCCCAGCCCGAGCGGGTGCATCTGGCGGCGGCGGTCGCCGCGGTGCGGGCGAACCGCGGGCTCGACGAGCTCGACGGATGGCTGCCCTCGCACGCGAGCGCGCACCTGCGGTCGGGGGCCGAGATGGCGCGGCGCTTCCGGCGCTACCCGGGCGCGGTCGCGCGCTCGGTGACGCTCGCCGACGAGCTCGCCTTTCCGCTGCGCCGGGCCAAGCCCGCGCTGCCGAAGCTGCCGGTCCCTGAGGGACACACGCCGATGTCGTGGCTGAAGAAGCTGGTGTGGGATGCCGTGCCGCGCAAATACCCCGACGCGACCGACGCGAACCGTGCGCGGATCGAGCGCGAGCTGACGGTCATCGAGCAGAAGGACTTCCCGGGCTACTTCCTGATCGTGCACGGCATCGTGGCCGAGGCGCGACGCCGAGGCATCCTGTGTCAGGGTCGCGGGTCGGCCGCCAGCAGCGCGGTCTGCTACCTGCTCGACATCACCGCGGTCGACGCGATCTTCTACAACCTGCCGTTCGAGCGGTTCCTGTCGGCGATGCGCGACGAAGAGCCCGACATCGATGTGGATTTCGACTCTGATCGGCGCGAAGAGATCATCCAGTGGGTGTTCGAGACCTATGGGCGCGATCGTGCCGCCCAGGTCGCCAACGTGATCCAGTACCGGCCGAAGAACGCCATCCGCGACATGGCGAAGGCGCTCGGGCATTCGCCCGGCCAGCAGGATGCCTGGTCGAAGCAGGTCGAGCGATGGGATGGTGTCGTCGACGGCGCGCACGACATTCCCGAGCGCGTACTCGAATATGCCGGGGCGCTCATGAAGGCGCCGCGGCACCTCGGCATCCACTCCGGCGGCATGGTGCTGACCGAGCGCCCTGTCGGCGAGGTGGTACCGATCGAGCATGCGCGCATGGAGAACCGCACGGTCATCCAGTGGGACAAGGATGATGCCGCGTGGATGGGGCTCGTGAAGTTCGATCTGCTGGGGCTCGGCATGCTCGCGGCGATCCAGTACTGCTTCGACCTCATCGCGACCTCGACGGGGGAGAGGTGGGAGCTCGCGACGATCCCGAAGGAAGAGCCGGCGACCTACGACATGCTGTGCCGGGCCGATTCGATCGGGGTGTTCCAGGTTGAGTCGCGCGCGCAGATGGGGCTCTTGCCGCGCCTGCAGCCGCGGGCGTTCTACGATCTCGCGATCGAGATCGCGCTGATCCGCCCGGGGCCGATCCAGGGCGGCGCCGTGCATCCGTACGTGCGGCGCAAGCTCGGGCAAGAGCCCGTGACCTATGCGCACCCGAAGCTCGAGCCGGTGCTCGCGCGCACGCTGGGCATCCCGGTGTTCCAGGAGCAGCTCATGCAGATGGGCATGGCCATCGGCGACCTCACGGGTGAGGATGCCGACGTGCTGCGCCGCGCCATGGGGTCGAAGCGCGGCATCGAGCGCATCGAGTCGGTGCGCGAGAAGCTCTACGCCGGCATGAAGCGCAACGGGCTCGTGGGGCAGGCGGCCGACGACATCTACGCGAAGATCCAGGCGTTCGCGAACTTCGGCTTCGCCGAGAGCCACTCGCTGTCGTTCGCGCTGCTCGTGTATGCCTCGTCGTGGCTGAAGCTGCACTATCCCGCCGCGTTCCTGGCGGCGCTGCTGCGCGCGCAGCCGATGGGTTTTTATTCGCCGGCGACCCTGACCGCCGATGCCCGCCGCCATGGCGTGGTCGTGCGCCGCCCCGACATCCACGCCTCCGCCGCCGACGCCGCGCTCGAGCCCGTGGCGCCCGCCGAGCCCATGGCGGTCCCCGAGCCTGTCGAGGGGTCGCCCACCGGCCTGGATGCCTGCACCCACAGCCCCCAGCCCCCGATGACCCGGTTCGACGCCGCCGCGCCCGACGAATCGGCCGCGCATCGCCGCGACGGCACCTTCGCGGTGCGGCTGGGGCTGGCATCCATCACGGGCGTCGGCATGCCGCTCGCGAAGAAGATCGTCGCGGCGCGCGAGCAGGACGGCGACTTCCGCGACCTGCGCGACCTCGTGCGACGCACGGGCGCGACCGAAGTGCAGGTCGAGGCGCTCGCGACGGCGGGGGCGTTCGAGAGCATGGGCGTCAGCCGGCGCGAGGGGCTGTGGCTCGCGGGCGATGCCGCGAAGGATCGTCCCGAGTTCCTGGCAGGCACGCTGATCTCGGTGCAGCCGCCGCTGTTCGGCGATCAGACGAGCTACGAGATCCTCGCGGCGGATCTGTGGGCGACGGGCATCTCGGCCGACGATCATCCGCTCGTGCACTATCGGTCGCAGCTGGATGCCCGGGGGGTGCTCACCTCGCGCGAGCTGCGCACGCACGAGGAGGGCCGCCGGGTCGAGGTCGCGGGGCTCGTGACGCATCGGCAGCGGCCGGCGACGGCATCGGGCATCACGTTCATCAACCTCGAAGACGAGCACGGCCTCGTCAACGTGATCTGTTCGAAGGGCCTGTGGGACAGGCATCGGCGTGTGCTGCGCGATGCGCCGGCGCTCATCGCGCGCGGCGTGCTCGAGCGGTCACCCGAGGGGGTGACGAATCTGCTCGCCGACGGGTTCGAAGACCTGCGCGTGGGGGTGCAGCATCGCTCGCGCGACTTCCGCTGAGGCATCCCGCCATTGCTCACCACACACAAGCCCCCGTCAACCCCGCGACGCAGACCCGCGGCAGGCGTAGCGTCGGACCCATGGCCAATGTTGCGGACTTCTTCGTCGAAACCCTGAAGCGTGCCGGTGTCACCCGCGTCTGGGGATTGCCCGGCGACTCGCTGAACGCCTTCACCGATGCCCTGCGCCGCGATGCGGGCAAGGACGGAGGCATCCGCTGGCTGCACATGCGGCACGAAGAGGCAGCCGCGTTCGCCGCCGGGGCGGATGCCGAGTTGAACGGCGAACTCGCCGTCGTCGCGGGGTCGTGCGGGCCGGGCAACCTACACTTCATCAACGGGCTCTTCGATGCGAACCGCAACCGCGTGCCGGTGCTGGCGATCGCGTCGCACATCCCGTCGGCCGAGATCGGCAGCTCGTACTTCCAAGAGACGCATCCGCAAGAGCTGTTCCGCGAGTGCAGCGTCTACGTCGAGCTGGTGGGCGACCCGTCGCAGCTGCCGTGGGTGCTCGAGATCGCGATGCGCACCGCCGTCGAGAAGCGCGGTGTGGCGGTCGTGGTCGTGCCGGGCGACGTGTTCTTCCAAGATGCCCCCGACCGTCGCCCGACCGCGCCGATCGTCGCGACCCGGTCGACGGTGTTGCCTGATTCGGCAGCCCTGGCATCCGCCGCCGACGTCCTCAACGGGGCGAAGAACGTGACGATCCTGGCGGGTGCGGGGGTCGCGGGGGCGCACGACGAGGTGGTCGCGCTCGCCGCGAAGCTGCAGGCGCCGATCGTGCACGCGCTGCGCGGCAAGGAGCACATCGAGTGGCAGAACCCCTACGACGTGGGCATGACGGGGCTGCTCGGGTTCTCGTCGGGGTACCGCGCCATGGAGAAGTGCGACGCGCTGCTGATGCTGGGCACCGACTTTCCGTACCGGCAGTTCTATCCGTCGAAGGCGCAGATCGTGCAGGTCGACATCCGCGGCGAGCAGCTGGGGCGGCGGACGCCGATCGACGTCGGGCTTGTCGGGGGAGTGTGCGAGACGGCGGCAGCTCTCCTGCCGCTGATCGACGAGGGGCGGTCGTCGGCGTTCGCCGATGACGCGGTCGAGCACTACCGCAAGACGCGGAAGCAGCTCGACGAGCTGGCGGTCGACGACGGCAAGTCGCCCGTGCATCCGCAGTATGTCGCGCGCCTGCTCGACGAGCTGGCGGCGCCGGATGCCGTGTTCACGGCCGACGTCGGAAGCCCCGTGATCTGGGCATCGCGCTACCTGACGATGAACGGGCAGCGCCGGTTGCTCGGGTCGTTCCTGCACGGGTCGATGGCGAACGCCATGCCGCAGGCGCTCGGCGCGCAGGCCGCGGATCGGGGGCGACAGGTGATCGCGCTTGCGGGTGACGGCGGCCTCGCGATGCTGATGGGCGATCTGCTGTCGATTCGGCAGAACGATCTGCCGGTGAAGATCGTGGTGTTCAACAACTCATCGCTGAACTTCGTCGAGCTCGAGATGAAGGCCGCGGGCATCGTGAACTTCGGCACGGGGCTCGAGAACCCGTCGTTCGCCGCGGTCGCCGAGTCGGTGGGCATCACGGGCATCCGTGTCGAGAACGGCGCGGAGCTTCGACCGGCCCTTGAGCGGGCGCTCGCGACCGACGGGCCTGTGCTGGTCGACGTCGTGACCGCGCGGGAGGAGCTGTCGATGCCGCCCGCGATCACCGTGGCGCAGATGAAGGGCTTCAGCGTGTGGGCGCTGAAGACCGTGCTGTCGGGTCGGGGCGACGAACTGCTCGACCTCGCGGACACGAACGTGTGGCGGCGGCTGTTCCACTGAGGGGGCTTGATTCGCGGGGGCGGTTCTCTGGGCGTGCTCTGCGGGTTCGTCCGGACTCGCGTGCGATGATCTGCGCATGAGAGCAACCCCTCGCGCCTGGCACTTCCTGGCGATTGCGGCAGGGCTCGCTGTGCTGCTCGCGGGGGCGTACCTGTTCTTCGTGCATGGGTACATGGGCCAGTTGCTCGATGAGCAGGCGCGGAACGGCGCTCGCTTCGGCAGCGCTTCGGCCATGGAGCGTGTGCTGGATGCCGTGCCGGTTGCCAGCGCGGCACTCGTGCTCGTCGCGGTCGTCATCGGTCTGCTGCGTCGTCGCGGGGTGGCAACGACGGCCGCGCTTGCCGTCGTCGTCGCGGCGAACGTGGCCTCGCAGCTGCTGAAGCACGAGGTGCTGACCCGGCCCGACAACGGGGCGACGGGCTTGTGGCACAACTCATTCCCGTCGGGACACACGACCGTGTTCGTGTCGGCGGTGTTCGCGGTGTTCCTCGTGAGCGCGCCGCGGGCGCGACCGTTCGTCGCGATGATCGGGGCCGTCGGCACGGTGCTGGTGGGCGCGATGCTCGTCGGCAGTCAGTGGCATCGGCCGAGCGATGTGGTCGGCGGCATCCTCGTCGTCGCGATCTTCGTGTTCCTGGCCGGTGCGGTGCTGGCACGAGTGCGGCCGCGCACGTCGCCTGCGCCGCGCGCGGCTCAGCGGGGGACCGTCGTCCTGCTCGCGGTGGCCGCCGTCGTCTCGGCGGCGGCATTCGGTTTCGCCTATGTGACAGCGGATGCCTCGGTCGACGGGGCCTCGACCGCGATGGTCGCGGGCCTCACCGCGATCGCCGTCACGGCCGGGGGGACGGCGCTGCTCGCGACCCGGCTGTTCCGCAGGATCGCGTGATCCGGCGGGCGTGATGGCGCCCCGGTTGCCCGCACGCCGGCGGCTAGACTTGTACCGCCAGCCTCTGTAGCTCAGTGGAAGAGCCACTCCGTCCTAAGGAGCGGGTCGGGGGTTCGAATCCCTCCAGGGGCACACCTTGTTTTTGCCTCTGACCAGGTATTTCTTCTGTGGTCAGACCTCGCAAAACGCGTTTTTGCCCGCTTTTTGCCCGCATTTGTAAAAGCTATGAGCCGATAACAAGGCGCTTCGGAGCGCTTCAATCGGCTCCTCAGAGCGCCGAAATCCGAGCCGATTTCGCGGTTCGGGTGTCTTCGGGAAACTGAGCAATCTGCTCTCGTCGGTCACTTCGGGCGGCGGTATCGCGTCTGCGGACCCGTCGGCAGCGCGATCAGGGGCATCGCGTCGTTGAGGCGCGACGCGACGGCATCCAGATCGTCGTCGAAGAGGTCGGCGTAGGTGTCGAGGGTCATCGCCGCGGACGCGTGCCCGAGCATCCGCTGCACCGCCTTGACGTTGGCACCCGAGCTGATCGCGAGCGATGCGGCGGTGTGGCGGAGATCGTGCGGTGTGAGCCGGGGGATCGACGGATCGATCGCCTGCGCGCGCTTCACCGCGTTCGCGAACCAGCCCTGGCTGCCGGAGTTGCGCATGTGGTGGATGCCGTCGCCGAAGAGCAGACCTTCGGGGCCTTTGCCGGCACACGCTTGTTCGATCATCGGAACGAGGCGGTCGGGGTAGGGGACCGAGCGCTTCTCATGCGTCTTCGGGGTGCCGACGTGGATCTCGTAGCCGATCATCACCGCGTTCTCCTCGATGACGAACCGCCTTCGCAGCCGGTTCACGCTGCGCACCCGAAGACCCGTCGCCTCACCCCAGCGAAGGCCCGTGTAGGCCAACGTCAGAACCATCGTCGGGTGTGCTGAGCACGCCGCCAGTGTCGCAACCTGCTCGTGCGAGAGGTAGACCCGCCGCTTGCCTGGGCCCCTTCGAGGGAGATTGCGGATGTGACGGGCCGGATTGCTCGCGAGGCGACGATCATCGATGGCGACGTCGAGGATGCCGGCGAGGACCCCGAGAGCACGAAGGACGACGGTGCTCGATTTCTCGGTCGCGAGCTCCGACACCCAATCCTGGACCTCAGAGCGCCGGATCGACCAGATCTCCCGGTCTGCCCAGACCGGTGCGACGTGATTTTTCCACGCGCGCTCGAGCGTCATGTAGTACGAGGGCTTCGACATCGGCGGACGCTTCGAGCGGAGCCAGCTGTCGGCGAACATTTGGACAGGAACCCGCGACGAGGACGGATCGATGTACTCGCCCTTCGACTTCGACACGGTGACCATGGATAGGTATTGCTGCGCGTCGCGCATGGTCGTGAAGCCGCGCTTCTCGGCCGCGGTGTGATCCGGCTTGCGGTAGCGCACGCGGTAGCGGCGGCCCTTCACCGTCTCGTACGGGGTGATGGTGCCCATCTCGACCTCCGCTCGGTGCCGGGTTTACGGTCAGTATCGGGCCAGTGTCGGACACTGATCGCATCCCGTCAACGCGGCCGACGGCGTAAGTAGTCGGATGTCGGAAGACGTCGTCAACTGGCGCCGGGGTGGAGAGGCGCCTCCTTCCGACGCCGAGAGTGTAGCGCTCAGCCGCGACTCCGTTCCCGCCGCTCACTCCTTGCAAACTCCGCGCCAGCGCGCGTCGCTTAGCAGCCGTTCGACGACGAGCACTGCGCGGCGCCCGATCGCTGGGGCGGCTGGATGCCGGAGCGAAGGCGACGACTGCACGTGCACCGAGCGTCGGGCACCGACCCTCATCACTAGGCTGGAGAAGTTGCCAACGTGGGTGAGTAGAGAAGAGAAGAGTTGCGCAGTGAGCGACGAGCGTAACCGCAGCGAGGCGTTGAACCGCCCGATCGACGATTGGCTGCACCGAATCAGCAGCGGTCAGCTCCGGCTTCCGAGTTTCCAACGCGGCGTCGCCTGGGACCGAGGGCGGGTGGCATCGATGCTGACGACGATCATCCAGGATCTGCCCCTGGGGATCACCCTGATCTTGGATGTGGGCGACGAGGAGAAGTTCCACTCACGCCCGCTCGAGACCGCGCCGGAGCCCAGCTCGAAGGTCACCGAGCACCTGCTCGATGGGCAGCAGCGGTTGACAGCCCTGTGGCAGGCGCTTAAGGCGACGAGCCCCGACGTGACGTACTTCATCCATGTGCCAGAGCTGGACGAAGACCCCGACAACGATGACCATGGCCTGTCCGTGAGAGCGGTCGTCCGCTGGCGTGATCGTCGCGGGCTCAAGCCGTTGTGGGCTGATGATCCGGCTGAGTGTCGACGACGCGGATTGGTACCCGTTCGCCTTCTTGACCCGAGCGGAGATCAGATCGACCGCTGGGTCGATGACGCGTACCCTGCGCCGGCGATTGATGAAGCAGCGAGCGCCGAGGAACAGGTACAGGTACTTCTCGCGGAGCGCGCAGTCAGTGCAAGTAGGAGCGTCCTGAAAGAACAGTGGATCGGGCCGCTCCGCGAGCGAGTGAGGCACTACAACTTGCCGTATCTCAGGCTTCCGGCCGCCACGCACAAGGACGTGGCGCTGCGTGTATTCATCAACATGAACACGAACGCAAAGCCGCTGCGGGCGTACGACATCGTCGTCGCCGAGCTCGAGAACGCCACCGGGGTGCGACTGCGAGAGCAGCTGCGGGCCTTGAGCGAGGCCCAGCCCGCGCTGGCTCGATACTTCGGCGATGTCGGTGACGCGGTATTGCAGGTCTCCGCGCTCATGCAGGGCAAGCAGCCCAACCAGAAGGGCTACTACGAGCTCGATTACTCAAAGTTCGTGGCCGACTGGGACACGATGGCGGCAGGGCTCAAGCGGCTCACCGAACTCCTCGCGGGCGAAGGCATCTTCACGACGTCGCAGGTCCCGAGTGGGCCCCCGTTGCCGGTCGCTGCCGCTCTCCTCGCAAAGTCAGCCGCGGATGGCGACGACAGGGCGCGCGTCGACCAACTCGTGCGGAGGTATCTGTGGTCGGCGTTCTTCACCATGCGTTATGTCGGTGCAGCCGCGACGCGAGCAGCCGCGGACTACGCGCCTCTGCGGGCGCATCTCGATGGTGTGGGTGAGCTCGACAGCGTTCCCGTATTCGACCGCGAGCAGTACCCGCTTCCGACGCAGAGAGATCTGCTTGCGGCGGACTGGTCGAAGAAGGCCGATCGACTTGGACGAGCAGTGCTCGCAGCATCGACCTACTTCGGTGCACGCGACTTCGCCGACGACACGAAGCTCTCGGCGGACAACATCGGTCGCCGCGAGTATCACCACCTCTTTCCCGACGCCCTGCTCCGTGCAGCCGGGATCAACTCCTACCTCGCTCTCAATTGCGCGCTCATCACCTGGAAGACCAATCGCACGATCGGCCGGCTGGATCCCATCCAGTATCTGGAGGACCGCGCGCAGAAGGCGCCAGATCCCAACGACGTCCGTGCACGTCTCACGACCCACCTCGTGCCCTATGAGCTGCTCGTCGCGGCAGGGCCATACCCACTCGATATCGAAGGCTCCGAGCTTGCGGAGCTGGTGAGACCGCACTTCGACGCTTTTCTGACCGCTCGCGCACAGCTGGTCAGCAGAGCGGCTGCCGAACTCACCGAAGGACGCCAGCCGAGCCTCCACGAGATTGTCGCTACCGAAATTGGGGAGGAACACGCGTGAGCATGGATGCCGCGCCGTCGGTCGACCTGCGACCAGCGCGGGTTGATTGCATGTCTCTCGCTGAACTGGAGCAATACCTCGCACGCGCCGCCGACCTTCTCCGAGGCAGCATTGACCAGGCCGACTTCAAGGCGTACATCTTCCCGTTGATGTTCTTCAAGCGGATCAGCGACGTCTACCGCGAAGAGTTCGAGCAGGCGCTCGAAGAGTCCGGTGGCGACCACGAGTTCGCGGCGTTTGCCGAGAATCACCGCTTCGCGATCCCCGACGGAAACCTCTGGGCAGATGTCCGTGAGAAAACAGAGAACATCGGCACCGCGCTGCAGACGGCATTCCGCGAGATCGAGAAGGCGAACCCCGAAACCCTGTACGGCATCTTCGGAAATGCGAACTGGACGAACAAGGACAAGCTGCCCGATCGCAAGCTCGCCGACCTCATCGAGCATTTCTCGACAAAGACGCTCAGTAACACAAACGTCGCACCGGATGTGTTCGGCAACGCGTACGAGTACCTCATCAAGCGGTTCGCCGACCAGTCCAACAAGAAGGCCGGCGAGTACTACACACCGCGCTCGGTGGTTCGTCTGCTTGTGAACATCCTTGATCCCCAGGAGGGGGAAAGCGTCTACGACCCCGCGTGCGGGACGGGCGGGATGCTCATCGAGGTCATCGAGCATGTGAAAGATGCGGGCGGCAGCCCGAAGACGCTGTGGGGCAAGCTCTACGGTCAAGAGAAGGTCCTCGCCACTTCCGCGATCGCACGCATGAACCTGCTCCTGCACGGCGTCGAGGACTTCAAGGTCGTCCGCGAAGACACCCTCCGCAATCCCGCGTTCTACACAGGCAACCGACTCGCACGATTCGACAACGTGGTGGCCAACCCGCCGTTCTCGCTCAAGGCGTGGGGCGATGTCGAGTGGGCATCCGACCGGTGGGGTCGCAACCAGCTCGGCGGAGTCCCGCCAAAGGGCTACGCGGACTGGGCGTGGGTGCAGCACATGCTTACCTCGGCCGACCCGAACACCGGCCGGGTCGCGGTTGTGCTGCCGCAGGGCGCGCTCTTCCGGCAGGGAGCCGAGGCGCGCATCCGCACCCACATTTTGAAGGCCAAGAAGGTCGAAGCCGTGATCGGCCTCGCGCCGAACCTGTTCTACGGCACGGGCCTTGCCGCCTGCGTGCTAATCCTGCGCCACCAAAGGCCCGCCGACCAAGAGGACAAGGTGCTGTTCATCAACGGCGGCAACCTCATAAAAAAGGGCCGCAACCAGAACACCCTCGAAACCGAGCACGCGACTGAGCTGCTCGACGCCTACCGCGGGTTCGCCGACATCCCGGGCCGCGCCCACGTCGCCGAACTCGCCGAGATCGAGAGCAACGGCTTCAACCTCAACATCCCGCTGTACGTCCCACCCGCCGACACGGGCGAGAAGATCACGCTCGCCGACGCGCTGGCGAACCTGGAGGCCGCGCACGGGCGGGCGAAAGAGACGCGCGCGGCCCTCGAAGCAGAGCTCGCGAAGTGGGGGTTGAGCGCATGACCGGCCGGATCAGCCAGCGCGAGCTCGAGAGCTACCTCTGGGGTGCCGCCGTCATTCTTCGCGGACTCATCGACGCTGGCGACTACAAGCAGTACATCTTCCCGCTGGTGTTCCTTAAGCGGATCTCGGACGTGTACGACGAAGAGCGCGCCACCGCCCTCGACACGTACGGTGACGAAGAGTTCGCCGATCTGCCCGAGAATCATCGCTTTGCGATTCCCGACGGATGCCACTGGCGCAATGTTCGCGCGGTCACCGAGAACATCGGCGCCACCGTGTTGCGGGCGATGCGGGGGATCGAGTCCGCGAACCCCGACACGCTCCCCGGGGTGTTCGGCGACGGGGACTGGGGCAACAAGAACCTGCTGCCCGACTCGACGCTCGCCGACCTGATGGAGCACTTCTCGACGCAGACCCTGTCGATCGCGAACTTGCCCGAGGATGAACTGGGTAACGGTTACGAGTACCTCATCAAGAAGTTCGCCGACGACTCAGGGCACACCGCGCAGGAGTTCTACACGAACCGCACCCTCGTCCACCTGATGACCCTCATGCTCGAGCCACAGCCCGGCGAGTCGGTGTACGACCCGACATGCGGCACTGGTGGCATGCTCATCTCGACAGCGGCCGAGGTGAAGCGCCAGGGCAAGGAATGGCGCAACCTTAAGCTCTACGGGCAAGAGCTCAACTACGGAACCTCGGCGATCGCCCGCATGAACCTCTTCCTGCACGGCATCGCCGACGGACAGATCGCCCACGGCGACACGCTCGCTCGACCCGCATTGCTGAACGAGAAGGGTGGCCTGCGCACGTTCGACGTCGTGCTCGCCAACCCGCCATACTCGATTAAGGCCTGGAACCGAGATGCCTTTGCCAAAGACCCATACGGCCGCAACATGTGGGGCGTGCCGCCGCAGGGTCGCGCCGACTACGCGTTCTTCCAGCACATTGCGAAGAGCCTCGACCCGAGGACCGGACGCGCCGCCATCCTCTTCCCCCATGGCGTGCTCTTCCGCCGCGAAGAGACCGCGATGCGCGAAGCGATCGTGAAGTCCGACATGATCGAATGCGTGCTCGGGCTCGGTGAGGGTCTCTTCTATAACTCGCCAATGCCTGCCGCGGTGGTGATCCTCCGGAGCGCGAAGCCCGCCGAGCGCAGGGGCAAGATCCTTCTGATCAACGCCATCGCTGAAGTGGCGCGCGAACAGGCCCAGTCGTTCCTCCGCAAGGAGCACCAGCACAAGATCCTCGACGCGTACAGAGCGTTCTCGGACGCCGAGGGCTTCGCCAAGGTCGCGACCATCGATGAGGTTGCCGAGAAGGGCTTCAGCCTGGCGATCCCGCTGTACGTCTCCGGTGGCCGGGATAAGGCATCACCCGTCGCCGTCGACGTTGATGAAGCGCTCTCGGCCTGGCGCGCCGCGGGCGAGACATCGGATGCCGTGATCTCGGGCGTTCTCGGATTGCTGCGGTCGGGGGTCGGTAGATGAGTCTGTATCTGGATCGATCCGGTTGGGAACGTCTTTCGCTCGGCACTGTGGCGACCGCATCTAGGGAGAAAGTCAACCCGTCTGACGGGACCGTGGACCGCTATGTCGCGGGGGAGCACATGGACTCCGATGACCTGAAGATTCATCGATGGGGTGATTCCAACGAGACCGACCTCGGGCCAGCCTTCCACCGGCGGTTCCGACCTGGACAGGTTCTTTACGGCTCGCGGCGTACCTACCTGCGAAAGGTCGCGGTCGCGGACTTCGATGGCGTCTGCGCGAACACAACCTTCGTAGTCCAGACGATGGATCCGACTCGACTAATTCCGGAGTTTCTCCCGTTCGTCATGAGTGCCGAACCCTTTCATGCGTTTGCCGTCGCTGAGTCAAAGGGATCGGTGAATCCATACGTCAATTGGTCCGACATCATGCGCTATGAGTTCGACCTTCCGCCGCTCGATGAGCAGAAGCGTATTGCCGATCTGCTCTGGGCAGTCCAACGTGATTCGACCACCAGGGCGACCGCACTCGCAGCTGTCGACGCATTGATCGATCTGTGGATGCGTGACGTGGGCCAGATCGACGGCGCCGAAGCAGTCGTAGTGAGTGACCTCATTGAGCACTCGATTGGTGGAGTATGGGGCACAGATCCCGGGACATCTGAGCTCGATGTCGCTGTTATTCGCGGCACAGATATCACCATCGGAGGCAAGATTCGGCCCGCCGGGGCTCCGGCGCGGTCCATCAAGGAGTCTGAAGCGAAGTCCCGTACGTTGACGAGCGGTGACGTGCTTGTCGAAAAGTCGGGCGGAAGTCCGGATCAGCCCGTTGGCAAGGTGGGCCTGGTTCGTGAGCTTGCAGGTGAGATGGTGCCCAGTAACTTTGTCCTCCTCTTGCGCCCAGACCGATCGCGGTGCGAGCCGACTTTCCTCTTCTCACTGCTACGCGGGATGTGGCGCCACGGTGGGTTCGCTGAATTCACTGGGAAAACCACAAACATTGCGAACCTGCGTACCAAGGAGTTGCTGGCCTCGACCGTTCGCGTGCCGAGCCGCGAAGTCCAGCGGCGGCTAGCAACAGAGTTCGACGCGCTTGAACGGACGCGGACTGAAGCGAGCTCGGCCGTCACAGCGTCAGCGGCTTTACTGACGTCGCTCACTGCAGAAGTATTCGGAGGCACTGATGGCGCAGTTTAACGAGGCGAACTCGGTCCGCGACTTCGTCCGTGATCTGATCGCGTCCGCTGACGTTCAGTTCATGCAGGGTAGTCAGCTTCCGCGGCGCACCGACGAGGTGCTTCTCGAGGGGCCTGTCACGGGCGCGCTGATGCGCCTGAACCCCGAGATCGCGGCTGATCCACACAAGGCTGACGAGGTCATCCATGTGCTGCGCGTGATCCTGATTTCGGCGCGCAATAGCCCACATCCGGTGGTCGCGAACGAAGAGTTCATGGCGTGGTTGACGGGGCAGAAGTCGATGCCGTTCGGGCCGAACGGTGAGCACACGACGGTGCGCCTGATCGACTTCGATCACCCCGAGGACGACTCGTCGAATCAGTGGATCGTGTCGACTGAGGTGACGTTCCAGCTGGGGCGACTCGGCAAGCGGTTTGATGTGGTGCTGTGGTGCAACGGGTTCCCGCTGGTCGTCGGCGAGGCCAAGACCCCGATCCGGGCGGCCTACTCGTGGATCGACGCGGCCGCGCAGATCCACGACGACTATGAGGCGAGCGTTCCGCAGTTCTTCGTGCCTAACGTGCTGTCGTTCGCGACCGAGGGCAAGGACTTTCGCTACGGCTCCGTAGGCAGGCCGGTCGAGCTGTGGGGGCCGTGGCGCGAAGAGGAGACCGATCCGACCGCGCCGGCGAAGGTCGGCCTCGAGGTGGTCGGCGATGCCGTGCGAGGTGTGCTGGCTCCGGCATCCATTCTCGACTTCCTGCGCTTCTTCACCGTGTTCGCGACCGACGCAAAGCACCGCAAGATCAAGGTCATCGCGCGCTACCAGCAGTTCCAGGCCACGAACCTCATCGTCGATCGCGTGCTGCATGGCCGCATCAAGCAGGGACTCATCTGGCACTTCCAGGGCTCAGGCAAGTCGCTGCTCATGGTCTTCTCGGCGCTCAAGCTGCGTGCGATGGCGGAACTGACGAACCCGACGATCCTCATCGTCGTCGATCGCATCGATCTCGACACGCAAATCACTGGGACGTTCAACGCATCGGACGTGCCCGGCCTCGTCTCGACCGACTCGCGCAAGGAACTGCAGATACTGCTCAGACAGGGCGCGCGGAAGATCATCATCACGACGATCCACAAGTTCGGCGAGATCGACGGTGTGCTCGATGATCGGCACAACATCATCGCGATGGTCGACGAGGCCCACCGATCGCAGGAGGGCGATTACGGGCAGCGGATGCGCGAGGCCCTGCCGAACGCGTTCCTGTTCGGTCTCACCGGCACGCCCATCAACAAGCGCGACCACAACACGTTCATGTGGTTCGGGTCGCCCGAAGACGAGGGCGGGTACCTGTCGCGGTACTCGTTCCAGGATTCGATCCGCGACGGCGCGACACTGCCGCTGCACTTCGAGCCGCGGCTCAGCGAGATTCATCTTGATCAGGAGAAGATCGACGCTGCGTTCGAAGAGCTCGCCGCAGAGCGTAATCTGACCGAGGGTGAGAAGATCACGCTGTCGAAGAAGGCAGCGTCGATCGAGGTTCTTATCAAGGCTCCCGACCGCATCCGCCAGATCGCCGACGACGTGGTCACGCATTTCACCGAAAAGGTCGAGCCGGAGGGCTTCAAAGCGCAGCTGGTCGCGTACGACAAGGCATCGTGCGTCGCGTACAAGGAAGCGCTCGACACGATGCTCCCGCCCGAGGCATCCACCATCGTCATGTCCAAGGCGCGCACCGACCCCGCGTCGTGGGCGCAGTGGACGCCGGGAGCCGACGAACTCGAGCAGATCGTCGCACGGTTCAACGACCCGGCCGATCCGCTGAAGATCATCATCGTGACAGCGAAGCTGCTCACCGGATTCGATGCGCCGATCCTGCAGACGCAGTACCTCGACAAGCCGCTCAAGGAGCACACGCTGTTGCAGGCGATCACCCGAACGAACCGGGTGTATCCGCCGAGCAAGACACACGGGCTGATCGTCGACTACCTCGGCATCTTCGACGACGTCGCGAAGTCGCTGGCGTTCGACGAGGCCGCGGTCCAGCAGGTCATCTCGAACATCGAAGAGCTAAAGGCCGAACTCGCGCCGGCGATGACCGCGGCGCTCTCGTTCTTTCCGGGGGTCGATCGGTCAATCGGCGGCTACGAGGGTCTCATCCAGGCGCAGGCGGCGATCGCCGCCGACGGCGTCAAGGACGCGTTCGGGCTCGCCTATAGCGTCGTTTCGCAATTGTGGGAAGCTCTCAGCCCAGACCCGATGCTCAAGGACTTCCGCGACGACTACAAGTGGCTCACCGATGTCTACGAGTCCGTACGGCCCGCCGACATCACCGGGCGGTTGGTATGGCACGCGCTTGGCGCAAAGACGATCGAGCTCATCAACGAGAGCATCCACGTCGAGATCCCGCAAGGCGATGAGACGATCGTCCTCGATGCGCAAACGATCGAAGACCTGATGGCCGGCACACGTACGGATGTGTCACGCGAGGAAATCGAGAAGCAGATCACCGCACGAATCGCCCGCCACCTGAACAACCCGGTGTTCATCGAACTCGGCCAGCGCCTCAATACGTTGCGCGAGAAGTATGCCGACATCCAGCAGTCCAGTCTTGATTTCCTCCGCGACCTGCTTGAGCTCGTGTAGGGATCGGTTCAGGATGTCCAACCGTCACCCGTCATAGCGGGCATGGCGAAGGCAACTTGTCCATCGCCACACAGATCCCCAACTGCGAGATGTGTCCGCCTGGCTATCGCACCATGCGCGCG
>JASCPF010000041.1 GCA_029959325.1 Microbacteriaceae bacterium PS02068 | reverse complement strand
GCGCCCGGGCGGGCCGTGCCGGGCGCCCGGGCAGGCCGTGCCGGGCGCCCGGGCGGGCCGTGCCGTGCCCCGGAGAGGTGCCCTAAACTTGACGCCATAATGGACGACCCTCCCAGTTGCAGACGATCGCCCCACCGCCCCTCCTCCCGTGTGAACGCCACGTTCGCGCAACCGGGAGGTGACGCGTGATGGACTACGTCATGTTGGGCGTGGGGCTGCTGCTCACCATCGGGACCGGCCTGTTCGTCGCGAGCGAGTTCGCGCTCGTCAACCTCGACCGTGCCGACCTCGAATCGCGCCAGGCCGCGGGCGAGTCTCGACTGTCGCTGACGATCAACGCGCTGAAGATCACGTCGACGCACCTCTCCAGCGCGCAGCTCGGCATCACGCTGACGACGCTGCTCACCGGTTACACGATGGAGCCCGCGCTCACCAATCTGCTCAGCCCCGTGTTCACCGCATGGGGGGTTCCGGATGCCGCGGGCCGCGCGATCTCGACGATCGTCGCGATCGCCATCGCCACGACGTTCTCGATGATCCTCGGCGAGCTCGTGCCGAAGAATTTCGCGCTCGCCATCCCGAGGCAGACCGCCAAGCTCGTCATGCCGTTCCAGGTCGGCTTCACGATGGTCTTCCGCCCGGCCATCGTGGTGCTGAACGGCAGTGCCAATGGCATCCTGCGCGGCATGGGCATCGAGCCGAAGGAAGAGCTCTCGGGCGCGCGCACGGCGGATGAGCTGTCGAGCCTCGTGCGTCGCTCAGCCAGCGCGGGCGTGCTCGAGCAGGACACCGCGTCGCTCCTCAATCGCACCCTGACGTTCGCGCGGCTCACGACGGCCGACGTCATGACCCCACGGCCGAGCGTGCATGCGATCGCCGCTGGCGACAGCGTCGAAGACGTGATCCAGCTCGCGCGGCGCACGGGGCACAGCCGCTTCCCGGTCTACGACGAGTCGATGGACGACATCATCGGCATCGCCCACCTCAAGCAGGCCGTCAGCGTGCCGCGCGACCGCCGCGCCGACGTGCCGGCGGCCGCGATCGCGGAAGAGCCGCTGCGCGTGCCCGAGGCGGTGCATCTGGATGCCGTGATGGCGGAGCTTCGCACGAAGGGCTACCAGATGGCGGTCGTCGTCGACGAGTACGGCGGCACGGCCGGCGTGGTCACGCTCGAAGACCTCGTGGAGGAGATCGTCGGTGAGGTGCTCGACGAGCACGACCGCAGCCAGGCGGGCGTCATCCGCAGTGCCGGCTCGGTGATCTTCCCGGCCGACCTCCGGCCCGACGAGGTGCTCGACCGCACCGGCATCCGGGTTCCGGAAGGCGACGTGTACGACACCGTCGGCGGGTTCGTCATGTCGACGCTCGAGCGCATTCCCGTCGTCGGCGACACCGTCGAGATCGACGATGGCACTCTCGAAGTCGCGCGGATGGACGGGCGGCGCGTTGATCGCGTGAAGTTCACCGCGCACCCGCTGCCGGAGGGCGCGGAGACCCTGTCCCCAGAGACTCTGGGCGGTGAGGACCGATGAACGATTGGGCCGGAATCGCCTGGCTGGTCGTCCTGCTGGCCTTCAACGCGTTCTTCGTCGGAGCCGAGTTCGCCGTCATCTCGGCGCGGCGCTCGCAGATCGAGCCGCTCGCCGAGAAGGGCTCGAAGACGGCGCAGACCGCGCTGTATGCCATGGAGCACGCGACGCTCATGCTCGCGACGTGTCAGCTGGGCATCACGATCTGTTCGCTGCTGATCCTGAACGTGTCGGAGCCCGCGATCCACCACCTGCTGGAGGGGCCGCTCGGGCTCACCGGCTGGAGTGAAGCGGTCATCGGCGGAGTCGCCTTCGCGATCGCGCTGATCATCGTCTCGTATCTGCACGTCGTGTTCGGCGAGATGGTGCCGAAGAACCTCGCATTCTCGCTGCCCGACCGGGCCGTGCTGCTGCTCGCGACGCCGCTCGTGTGGGTCTCGAAGCTCTTCTACCCGATCATCGTGGCGCTCAACTGGATCGCGAACCACGTCGTGAGGCTGTTCCGGGTCGAGCCCAAGAACGAGGCCGCCTCGACCTTCACGCTCGACGAGGTCGCGATCATCGTCGCCCAATCGCGCATCGAGGGCGTGCTCGACGACGCGTCGGGGGCCGTGACGGCAGCGCTCGAGTTCACCGACAAGAAGGCGCAGGATGTCGCGGTGCCGCTGTCAGAGCTCGTCACGCTGCCCGAGGCGACCACCCCCGACGAGATCGAGCGCGCCGTCGCCAAGCACGGCTTCTCTCGCTACGTGATCGTGGATGCCGAGGGCGCGCCGCTCGGCTATGTGCACTTGAAGGACGTGCTGCGCGTCGCGGAGGGCCCGGGCGCCGCGCACAAGATCGACGCGCCCATCAAGCCGAAGCGCATCCACCACATGGTGTCGGTGACCGAGTCGACCGACCTCGAAGACGCGCTCGCCCTGATGCGCCGGTCGAGTCGTCACTTGGCGCAGGTGCGGGATGCCTCGGGCGAGGTCACCGGCGTGCTGTTCCTCGAGGACATCATCGAGGAACTCGTCGGCGAAGTGCACGACGCCACACGCCGCGGGTACTGAGGGCTGCGTTTCGACCGTTGGGCTGCGGACGTTTCGACTCGCTTCGCTCGCTCAACGACCGGGTGGCCGAAGCGACCGAGTCGAAACGGTCAGGCGCGCGGGCGGGCGCGCAGGTACTGGTCGGGCCACGGTGCGGCCGCAGGCTCGCCGAGCTCGGTCGCGGCGCGCAGGGCGAAATGCGGGTCGCGCAGCCACTCGCGGCCCGCGAGGATCACGTCGGCGTCGCCCGCGGCGAGCACGGCTTCGGCCTGCGGGCCCGAGGTGATCTCGCCGACGGCGCCGACGGCGACACCGGCGGCGGCGCGCACCTCGGCCGCGAGCGGCACCTGATAGCCGGGGCCGGTCGTGATCTGCTGGTGCGCGACGAGGCCGCCGCTCGAGATGTCGAAGAAGACGGCGCCGCGCTCAGCGGCCCACGCGGCGACGGTGGCCGTCTGCGCAGCATCCCACCCGCCGTCGGCCCAGTCGTGCGCCGAGAATCGCACCGTCACGGCCGCCGAGGGTGCGGCGGCGCGCATCGCGTCGATCACGCGCAGCAGCAGGCGCGCGCGATTCTCGAGCGACCCGGCGTACTCGTCGGTGCGGACGTTCGACAGCGGCGAGAGGAACTGGTGCAGCAGGTAGCCGTGCGCGGCGTGTACCTCGAGCATCCGGAATCCGGCGTCGACGGCGCGCACCGAGGCCGCCGCGAAGGCGTCGACGATGCGGTCGATTCCCGCAAGGTCGAGGGCCACGGGGGTCTCGAAACCCTCGTACGCGATGGCCGAGGGTGCCACGGTCTGCCAGCCGCCGGCCTCGTCCAGCACCGATCCGCGACGGCCGCTGAACGGCGACCACGTCGACGCCTTGCGGCCCGCGTGCGCGAGCTGGATGCCGGGGACGGCGCCGCGGCGGCGGATCGCGGCAGCGATCGGGGCCCAGGCATCCCGTTGCGCATCGTTCCAGATTCCGACGTCTTCGGGCGAGATGCGCCCCTCGGGCACGACCGCCGTGGCCTCGGCGATCACGACACCCGCGCCGCCCGCCGCGAACTGGGCGAGGTGCACGTGATGCCACTCGTTCGGCACGCCGTTCTGCGCCGAGTACTGGCACATCGGTGCCACCCACAGGCGGTTGCGCGCGGTGACGCCGCCAAGTTCGATCGGGGTGAACAGCAGGCTCATGTGGAAGCTCCAGACGGTGACGCGGGGTGACGCGGGGGCGACGCGGATAGGGTGACGCCATGACGGACGAGTGGGCAGCACGCGAATGGACGGCGCGTGATGCGGCGTCGACCCTGAGGATGCCAACGGCCACCGACGACAAGTATTCCCGTGGAGTGCTGGGCGTGCGAACCGGCTCGGAGCGCTACCCGGGGGCCGCGGTGCTGGGTGTCGAAGCCGCGCATCGCGCCGGCATCGGCATGGTGCGCTACCTCGGGCCCGAGCGGCCCACCGCCCTCGTGCTCTCGCGGCGCCCCGAGACGGTGGCCGCCGACGGCCGCGTGCAGGCGTGGCTGATCGGATCGGGGACGGATGCCTCGGAGCGCAGTGCCGCCGAGACCGCCGCGCTGCGGGGCATCCTGAACGGCGACGCACCGGTCGTGGTCGACGCGGGCGCGCTCGACCTCGTCCCGTCGCGCACGGCGGAGGCGCCCCTCGTCGTCACGCCGCACGACCGAGAGCTCGCCGTGCTGCGCGCCGCGGCGGGGCTGGACCCGACTCCGCTGCACAGGGCCGCCGAACGCGAGGCGGCGGCACGTGACACCGCCGCCGCGCTCGGCGTGACCGTGCTCCTCAAGGGCGCCCGGACGATCGTCGCGACGCCGGCCGGTGACGTGCTCGCGGTGGAATCCCCGACCCCGTGGCTGGCCACGGCGGGCACCGGTGACGTGCTCGGGGGCATCGTCGGCGCCCTCGTCGCGGGAGCCGCCGCGCAGGCGGCCGCCACGGAGTGCGACCTCTCCACCGACGCGCTCGCGCCGCTGGCCGCCACAGCTTCGCTCGTGCACGTCCTCGCCGCCGCGGCGGCGTCGAATGCGCGTGCGGGCGGGCCGATCACGGCGCTCGATGTCGCTGATGCCGTGGCATCCGTCATCGGGAGGCTCCTGCAGGGGTGAGCGCTGCCGAGCGGGCGCCACGCGCCGCCGTTGCCTAGGATGGGGACGGTGTCGAGACGGGCCGTGCTGTGGATCGCGTTCGCGGTCGTCCACGCCGGTGTCGCGTGGCTCGGCTTCCTCATGCCGAACGAGCCGATGGGCGACGTGTACCGCGTCTACGAGCCGTGGTCGCAGCAGGCCCTCGACGGTCGCGGCATCGTCGGCATCACGGAGGCATGGGTCTACCCGCAGCTCGCGCTCGTGCCGATGGTCCTGGCGCACGCGTTCGCCCCCCTCGCGGGATATACCGTCGGCTGGGCGATGCTCGTGACGCTGATGGATGCCGTCGCGTTCGCGATGCTCGTCGGCCGTGGCCTGTCGACGCCGAGGGTGACGGCGGCCTGGTTCTGGCTCACCTTCATCGCGCTGCTGGGGCCTGTCGGCCTCTATCGCCTCGACGGGCTGACCGTGCCGCTCGTGGTCATCGCGTGCCTGTGGCTCGTGGGCCGCCCGTGGGTCGCGTCGATGCTGCTCGCGGTCGCCACCTGGATCAAGGTGTGGCCCGCGGCCGTGATCGCCGCGGCGCTGATCGCCGCTCGCGGTCGTCGCGACCGCCTGGCGATCGTCGGCGGAGCCGCCGTGGTCAGCGCGCTGACGCTCGGGGCCGTGGTCGCCGCCGGGGGAGCGGCGCACGCGTTCGGTTTCGTCGGGGAGCAGGCATCCCGGGGTCTTCAGGTCGAGGCCCCGATCGCGGGCCCGTACCTGTGGGGAGCCCTGCTGCGCCTCCCGGGGTTCAGCGTGTACTACTCGCGCGAGCTGCTGACGTTTCAGGTGACCGGCACCGACATCGACGTGGCCATCGCCGCGATGACCCCCGCCCTGGTCGTCGCGATGACGGGGATCGCCGTGCTCGGTGTGATCAAGGCGGTGCGCGGCGTGCGCTTCGCGTCGCTCTTCCCCGCTCTGTCGCTTGCCCTCGTGCTCGGGTTCATCGTGGTCAACAAGGTCGGGTCGCCGCAGTATCTGGTCTGGCTCGTCCCGTCGCTCGTGATCGGCCTCGTCGTGCGTCGGCACGACTGGATCGCGCCCGCCGCGCTCGCCCTCGGTGCCGCGCTGCTCACCCAGCTGGTCTACCCCGTGCTCTACGCCGGAGTGCTCACTCCCGAGCCGGTCGCGGTGACCGTCCTGACCCTGCGAAACCTCTCGCTGGTCGCCCTGTTCGTCTGGATGCTCGTGCGCCTCGCGCGGCTTCCCGTTCCCGTCCGAACGCATGCCGCGGCGCGCGCCGCCGTGGCATCCGCCTGATCCCGTCTTCCTGGAGGTTCTCTCATGCTCATCGCCTTCTCCGTCGCTCCCAGCGGCGCGCCGTCCGGTGCGCCCGCCGCCGAGAATCCGGATGCCTCGGTGCACGACGCCGTCGCCGCGGCGGTCGCGGTCGTCCGCGCCTCCGGGCTGCCGCATCGCACGACCTCGATGTTCACCGAGGTCGAGGGGGAGTGGGACGAGGTCTTCGCCGTCGTGAAGGCGGCGACCGAGGCCGTGATGCCCTTCGGCTCGCGCGTTTCGCTCGTGCTCAAGGCCGACATCCGCCCCGGCTACACCGGCGAGATCGACGGCAAGATCGAGCGGCTCGAAGCCGCGATCGACAAGATCGACGAGTAGCTACCGCGCCGCTTCAAGACTCGGAGGCAGCGTCCGGGCGAGATAGTCGCGCAGTGCGGGAACGTCGCTGGTGAGCGTGCGCCAGACCCGCCGCGGATCGAGGTCGTCGTACTGGTGAGCCGCGAAGTTCCGCATGTCGATGATCTGTCGCCAGGGCTGGTCGGCGAACCGCTCACGCACCTCAGCCGGGATCTTGGCGACGGCCTCACCGATGCGAATGAGCCCCATCTCGCTGGCCCAGCGCGACTGCACGTCAGCGATGAACGCCGCTTCTCCCGCGAGCACGATGTCGGCGAGCACGTCGCACACGGCCATGGCTCGCTCGGCAGCGTCACGCGCCTTTGCTGCGGTGCGGGCTTCGTCGCTCACAGCGGCACTGCTTCGGCGAGGATGCGCCGACGCACGTCGCCGTGCAGTGCATCGGCCGCAACGACATCGACGTCGATGCGCAGAAGGTCGGTCAGCGCCAGGCGCAGTCCGATCTCATCGAGCAGGGTTGCTTCGGGCGTGAAATCGACAAGCAGATCCAGATCGGATGCCTCTGCGGCGTCTCCGCGGGCGATCGAGCCGAAGATGCGCGGCCGCGTGGCGTGGTGGGCCTCGACGAGGCGTGCGATCTCGTCGCGATGGCGGCGGACGCGCTCCGACGGTGCGCCTCGCAGCGCCTGTCGGAGTCGACCGAGCACGGGCGCGCTCGGCTCGCGCCTGCCGTTCTCGTAGGCCGAGATGTTCGGCTGCGACACCTGTGCCTCGCGCGCCAACTGCGACTGGCTCATGCCCGCAGCCTCACGCTCAGATCGGATGTCCACGGGGTCACTGTAGTACCAGGGTTATCGCGAGCGATATAGGCGTTGTGGGCACCGCGCTCCCCGGCGGATCCGCTCGCGGCCTTCCGTTCGCCGCGCGACACTAAACTGACTCGGTGACCTCCTCGACCCGCTCGAAGAGGGCGGCGACGATGGCGCTCCTCTCCCTCGCCATCGGATCCTTCGGCATCGGCATGACCGAGTTCGTCGTGATGGGCCTGCTGCCGCAGATCTCCGCAGACCTCCTGCCGGATGCCTGGGCGCGAGGCAACGCCGACGCGATCGCCCAGACGGGCTGGCTCATCACGCTGTACGCGCTCGGCGTCGTCGTCGGGGCTCCGACGATCGCGGCATCCATCGCGAAATACCCGCGTCACCGCGTCATGCTCGCGCTCGCCGTCGCGCTCACCCTCGGCAATGCCCTGACCTTCCTCATGCCGACGTTCGGGCTCGTCGCCGCCTCGCGCTTCCTCGCGGGGCTCCCGTACGGCGCCTACTTCGGAATCGGCGCCCTCGTCGCCGCCGATGTCCTCGGCCCCGGCAAGCGCGCGCAGGGCGTCGCGTTCGTCCTCACCGGGCTCACCGTCGCCAACGTCGTGGGCGTTCCGATCGGCACGAGTCTCGGCCAGCAGTTCGGCTGGCGGGTGGCGTTCATGATCGTGGCGGCGATCTTCGCGCTCGCCGCGCTCCTCATCGCGCTCTTCGTGCCGCCGCACGCCGGAGACCCGGGGCGCACCCTGCGCGCCGAGCTCGGCGTCTTCCGGGTTCCGCAGGTGTGGCTGACCCTCGGGGTCGGCGCGATCGGGTTCGGCGGGTTCTTCGCCGCCTACAGCTACATCGCCGCCATCGTGACCGAGGTCGCCGGTGCGCCCGACTGGGTCGTGCCCCTCGTCCTCGTCGTGATGGGCGTCGGGATGACGGTCGGAAACCTTCTGGGCGGACGGCTCGCCGACATCGACCTGCGCCGCACCGTGCTGTGGGGGCTCGCGGGGCTCGCTGTCGTGCAGGTCCTGCTGGCGCTGACCGCCGCGTGGATCGCCCCGCTCTTCGTCTTCGTCTTCGCGGTGGGCGCGGTCTCGTCTGTGCTGAGCCCTTCGATCCAGACCCGGCTGATGGATGTCGCGGGCGACAACCAGTCGATCGCCGCGGCCCTCAACCACTCGGCCCTGAACATCGGGAACGCCACCGGTGCGGCGCTCGGTGGTGCGGTCATCGCGGCGGGTTTCGGATTCGTGGCGCCGGTCTGGGTCGGCGCGCTGCTCGCCGCGGCGGGCCTGGTGATCGCCGCCGCGAGCTTCCGTGCGGAATCCCGCGGGCGTGCGCGCCGCACGGCGATCGTGGGCGGCGGAGCGGGCAAGGTCCCCGACCGCGCCGTGTGAGCCGTCCCTCTCCGCTGAGGACGCGCACCGGCCGGATCAGGTCGCGAGAAGCCGGCGCAGATGCGCTGCCACGGCCTCGGTCTCGATCAGGAAGCCGTCGTGGCCGAAGTCGCTGGTGAGCACGACCGTCGCGCCGTCGATGGTCGTGCGGATGCCGCGGAAGATCCGCTCCTGCCCGTCGACGGGGAAGAGTCGGTCGCTGTCGATGCCGAGCACGAGCGTCCGCGCGGTGACGCGCGCCAAGGCATCCTCGACACCGCCGCGACCCCGCCCGACGTCGTGCGAGTTCATGGCTTCGACGAGCGTCAGATAGCTGTTCGCATCGAAGCGGCGGGTGAACTTGTTGCCGTGGAAGTCGAGGTAGCTCTCGACGGCGAAGCGGCCGCCGCCGCCCAGCGGGCTGACGTCCGACTGCCAGGAGCGCTGGAAACGCAGGTTCAGCTCCATCGGGCTGCGGTAGTTCAGCAGCGCCATCCGCCGCGCGAGCGCGAGGCCGCGATGCGGGCCCTCGCCGTCGGCGGCGTCGTAGTACTCGCCCGCGGCGAAGCGCGGATCCATCCGGATCGCGCCGAGCTGCACCGAGTTCAGCGCGACCTGGTCGGCCGTCGTCGTCGGGGGAGCGGCCAGCACGGCGAGACGCTCCACCCGCTCGGGGTGGGTGACGCCCCACTCGAGGGCCTGCATGCCGCCCATCGATCCGCCGACGACGGCGGCCCAGCGGTCGATCCCGAGGCTGTCGGCGAGGGCCGCCTGCGCCGCCACCTGGTCGCGGATCGTCAGATACGGGAAGCGCGCGCCCCACTCGCGGCCGTCGGGGCCGATCGACGAGGGACCGGTCGAGCCCTGGCATCCGCCCAGCATGTTCGGCGCGACGACGAACCAGCGATCCGTGTCGATCGCGGCGCCCGGGCCGACGATGTCCTGCCACCAGCCGTCGGTGGGATGCCCCGGCCCCGCCTCGCCGCGCACGTGGCTGTCGCCCGTCAGTGCGTGCAGCACGAGCACCGCGTTGTCGGCGGCCTCGTTGAGCGTGCCCCAGCTCTCGTAGGCGAGGCGGGCGAAGGGGAGGGTCTCGTCGCTCTCGGTGCGGAACGCCCCCAACAGCGCGAACCGCCTGCCCCCGGCGGGATCGCCGTCACGCCAGGCGCCGCTGGCCGGCGGGCGGGCGCGGAGGAGCCGCGCGTCGGCCTCGGAGATCGGCGCCGACGGCACCGTGTCTTCGGAGGTCTGCCAGTCCATGGCATCCATTCTCTCGGCTCGATCGCGGCGCGCGCGTCGTGTTACGCCGCCCCCCCCGATACGCGAAACCGCCCGTCTGCACCGTTTCGCAGGGAAAAGCGGTGCGGACGAGCGGTTTCGCGAGGCTACGCGAGGCGCGCGGATGCCTCAGGCGCGGGCGGCCTCGGACACGCGACGCGCGGCGGCGAGCGCCTGCTCGAGGTCGGCCTTCAGGTCTTCGACGTTCTCGAGGCCGACCGACAGGCGCACGAGGCCGGGCGTGACGCCGGTCGTGAGCTGCTGCTCGGGGGTCAGCTGCGAGTGGGTCGTGGATGCCGGGTGGATCACGAGCGAGCGCACGTCGCCGATGTTCGCCAGGTGGCTGAACAGCGTCAGCGAGTTGACGAACTCGCGACCCGCCTGCACGCCGCCCTTGAGCTCGAACGAGAGCACGGCGCCCACGCCCTTCGGCGCGTAGGTGTTCGCGGCCGCGTACCACGGCGAGGTCGGCAGACCCGAGTAGTTCACGCTGGCGATGTCGTCGTGGTTCTCGAGCCACTCGGCGATCTCCTGCGCGTTCTGCACGTGGCGCTCGATGCGCAGCGACAGGGTCTCGATGCCCTGGATCAGCAGCCACGCGCTCTGCGGCGAGATCGCCGCGCCGAGGTCGCGGAGCAGCTGCACGCGCGCCTTGATGATGTAGGCCAGGCCGTCGCCGACCGCCTGTGTGTACACGGCGCCGTGGTACGACGGGTCGGGCGTGGTGAGGCCGGGGAAGCGGTCGGCGTGGGTCGTCCACGGGAAGGTGCCGCCGTCGACGATGACGCCGCCGATGACCGTGCCGTGACCGCCGAGGAACTTCGTGGCCGAGTGCACGACGATGTCGGCGCCGTGCTCGAAGGGCTTGATGAGGTACGGGGTTGCGATCGTGTTGTCGACGATCAGCGGCACGCCCGCCTCGTGCGCGACGTCCGAGACGGTTCGGATGTCGAGGATGTTGATCTTCGGGTTGCCGATCGTCTCGGCGAAGAACAGCTTCGTGTTCGGGCGCACGGCGCGGCGCCACTCGTCGGGGTCGTCCTGGTTCTCGACGAAGGTGACCTCGATGCCGAGCTTGCCGAGCGTGTACTTGAAGAGGTTGTACGTGCCGCCGTAGATCGAGCTCGACGAGACGATGTGGTCGCCCGCCTCGGCGATGTTGAGCACCGCGAAGGTCTCGGCCGCCTGGCCCGAGGCGACCAGCAGAGCGCCGGTGCCGCCCTCGAGCGCGGCGACCCGCTGCTCGACGACATCCTGCGTCGGGTTCTGGATGCGGGTGTAGATGTTGCCGAACTCGGCCAGGGCGAACAGGTTCGCGGCATGGTCGGCGTTGTCGAAGACGTACGACGTGGTCTGGTAGATCGGCGTCGCGCGCGCCTTGGTGACCGGGTCGGGCGCCGCGCCGGCGTGGATCTGCGTGGTCTCGAAGCGCCAGTTCTCGGGTGCGGACATGTCTCGTGCTCCTGCGGTGGTTCGGGTCGTCCGCGGCGGTCGCCGTGACGACTCCGACAGTACGGATGCCGCGCGATGTCAACAATGCCCGGGAAATGTGACGTCACAATCGGGCGGGTAGCGTGGGGGCATGACGACCAGACGTGCAGTGGTGACAGGGGCGAGTTCGGGCATCGGCGAGGCGGTGGTGCGTGCTCTCCGCGCGAGCGGCTGGGACGTCGTGGGCGTCGCGCGCCGCGCCGAGCGGCTGGATGCCTTGGATGCCGAGGTCGGCTCGGCATCCTTCGCCGCCGACCTCAGCCGTGAGGCCGACGTCGCCGCGCTCGCCGCGCACCTCGAGGCGACCGGCCCGGTGCACGCGCTCGTGCACGTCGCCGGAGGCGCGCGCGGTGCCGACCGCGTCGAAGACGGCAAGGCAGACGACTGGCGCTGGATGTTCGAGGCGAACGTGCTTTCGGCCCAGCTCATCACCGCGGCTCTTCTGCCGCAGCTGCGGCGCGCGGCGGCCGGGGGCGGTCACGCCGACGCGCTGTATGTCACGTCGACCGCGGCGCAGACCGCCTATGCGGGCGGTGCCGGCTACAACGCCGCCAAGGCGGGGGAGGCGATGCTCGTGCACGCGCTGCGCCTCGAGTTGAACGGCGAGCCGATCCGCGTGACCGAGATCGCGCCGGGGATGGTCTACACGCCCGAGTTCACCCTCAACCGCCTCGGCGGCGACCAGGCCAGTGCCGAGAAGGTCTACGACGGAGTGAAGAATCCGCTCGTGGCATCCGACGTCGCCGACGTCATCGCGTATGCGCTGAACGCCCCCGGGCACGTGAATCTCGACCTCGTCACGATGCGACCGGTCGCCCAGTCGGCGCAGCACCTGCTGGCCCGCGGTCCGCTGCGCCCGCGCGGCTGACGGGAGGGCCCTGGCGCCAGCACCTTCGCAGGAGTATCACTGGAGGTGGCCGCGGCGAGCGCCCGACCTCTGGGCTCGGCGGGGAGACGTCATGGTCGATGAGGATGTCGAGGGCGCACGAGCCTTCCTGCACTCCGGTGATGCGTACGACCGCTTCATGGGCCGCTATTCGCGCCGCCTCGCGCCGGTGTTCGCGGAGGCCGCCAGCCTGTCGCGCGGTGCGGACGTCATCGACGTCGGATGCGGCCCCGGAGCGCTGACCGCTGAGCTCGTCGACCGCGTCGGGGCCGAGCACGTGCGCGCGGTCGACCCGTCGGCACCGTTCGTTGCCGCCTGTGCGGCGCGTCACCCCGCGGTCGACGTGCGGCTCGGCAGCGCCGAGCACCTGCCGTTCGATGACGAGTCGGCGGACGCGGTGCTCGCGCAGCTCGTGCTGCATTTCGTGACAGACCCGGATGCCGTCGCCGCCGAGTTCCTTCGGGTGCTGCGGCCGGGTGGCGTCGCGGCGGCCAGCGCGTGGGACTCCCGCGAGGGGATGCAGATGCTGCGAGCGTTCTCAGATGCCGCGCGCACATTCGACCCCGACGCCCCCGACGAGGCGATCATGCTGCGCCTCGGTGGCGAGGGGGAGATCGCCGACCTGTGGCGCAGGGCGGGTTTCGTCGATGTCGAAGAGACGACCCTGCGGGTGACCTCCGACTACACGTCGTTCGACGAACTCTGGGCGGGTTTCCTCGAGGGCATCGGCCCCGCCGGCGCCTACTGCATCGGGCTGGACGAGCGGGGTCGGGCGGCCCTGCGAGACGCGCTTTTCCTTCGCCTGGGTTCACCCGAGGGGGCCTTCACTCTCGAGGCGCTCGCGCGCTCCGCGTCGGGACGCCGACCGCTCTGACCGCGCGGCGGCCTCATACCGCGGGAGCGTCGGCGAACGCGACCTTCGGCACGAACAGCAGCAGCACCGCGGCGACGAACCCGCCGACGGCGCAGATCGCCCACACGATCATGTAGCCGCCGAGGGATGCCGCGGTCTGGCTCGCCACGGCGCCGACGCCGGCCGCGAGCACCACGCCGAACACGGCCGACGAGAAGGTGCCGCCGATCGTCTTGGTCGTGTTCGTCAGTGCCGAGGCGATGCCGGTCTGTCCGGTCGGGGCGGCGGCCGCCGCGGCGGCGGGCAGCGCCCCCACGAGTGCGCCACACCCGAGACCCGCGATGGAGAGGTTCAGCAGCACCTGCCAGACCTCGAGGTGGAACGGGATGAAAAGCGCGTAGCCGATGCCGACCAGCAGCGCCGCCGCGATCAGCACGATGCGCGGGCTCAGCCGGCGTGACGTGACCGCGAAGATCACGGCGCCGACGATGAGCGAGACGAGGTAGATGCCGATGATATACGAGCGCTCCGTGGCATCCAGCCCCAGGCCGTAGCCGAGCGAGCGTTCGGTCCCGGCGTACGTCGACAGCGGCCCCTGGGCGCCGAGCAGGCTGATGCCGACCAGGAACGCGGTCGCCTGCACGGGCCACATCTCGGGGCGGCGCAGCACGCGGATGTCGATCGCGGGATCCTTCTGGCGCAGCTCGAACCGCACGAACCAGACGAACACCGCGATGCCCGCGGCGACGAGCAGGACCACCCACCACCAGGCGCCCGGGCCGAGGGCGAGCTCGCCGATCATGCGCATCCAGGCGAGGCCGCCCGTCACGAGCAGCAGTCCCCAGGCGAGGATCACGAAGCCCCACGTGTCGAGGGTGCGGCCCGGCTCGGGCTTCGATTCGGGCACGCCGAACCAGATGACGAGCACGACGAGCGACACCGCGATCGCCGGCACGAGCAGCGTCGTCGTGAGGTTGCCGGTGGCCGCGAAGATGCGACCGGCGGCCAAGGCGCCGATGATGGCGCCGGCCTGCAGCCCCACGACGAGCAGGCCCGCCGCGCGGCGGGTCGTCGAGACGCCGTGCTGCTGTCGCCGCCCGCGCTCGAAGATGAGCGCGATCTCAAGCGGCAGCCACACGACATAGAAGCCCTGCAGCGCCCACGCCGCCAGGAACGACCAGAAGGAGGTCGCGAAGGCGAGCCACCAGGTCGCTCCCGCCGTGAGGATCGCCGCGATCAGCAGGATCCTCTTGTGGCCGTACATGTCGCCGAGCTTCGCGAGGATCGGTACGACGAGCGCCGACAGCAGAAGCTGGGATGCCTCGAACCAGTTGACGTCGGAATCGTGGATGCCCAGCGAGATCACGATGTCGCTGAACAGGGGCACGTAATACCCCTGCAGAATGCCGCTGACCAGTTCGACGAGCACGAACCAGCCGATCAGGCCGGCGGTCACGCCGACGGCAGAGGTGCGCAACGACGCAGTCGCAGAAGAGAGGGAACGCGGTGTCGGGGCCACGGCGCTCAGTCTAGGTTGGAACCGTGACGCACGATGATGCAGTTTCTGCCCGCGAGATCCTCACCTGGGACGGCTTCGGCGCCGCCACCCGCGACCTGTCGCGCGCCATCGTCGCCGACGGGTTCGCGCCCGAGGTCGTGGTCGCGATCGCGCGCGGGGGACTGCTGCCCGCCGGCGCCATCGCCTATGGCCTCGGCGTCAAGAGCTGCGGTGCGCTGAACGTCGAGTTCTACACCGGCATCGGCACGGTGCTCGAGGCTCCCGCGCTGCTGCCGCCCGACCTCGACCTCGGCTATCTGCCGGGCAAGAACGTGCTGCTCGTCGACGACGTCGCCGACAGCGGACGCACGCTCGCGCTCGCCGTGACCATGCTGGCGGATGCCGGGGCGCACGTGCGCTCGGTGTGCATCTACACGAAGCCCGGCTCGGTGGCACGCCCCGACTACTCGTGGCGCGAGACCGACCGCTGGATCGACTTCCCGTGGTCGGCGCGCGGCACCGTGACCGAAGAGGACGCCGGGGCGGACTCGCACAGCGGTGCCAGCGCCTGATGGCGATGGGTCTCGACGATCTGGCCGCGACCGGCCTGATCGACCCCGAGTGGGCGGCGGCGCTCGCGCCGGTCGCGCCCGACATCGCCGCGCTCGGTGAGCGGCTGCGGGCCGAGACCGCCGCGGGGCGGCACTATCTGCCCGCCGGCGATCGGGTGCTGCGGGCGTTCGCGCGGCCGCTGTCGGGGGTGAAGGTCCTCATCGTGGGGCAGGACCCGTACCCGACCCCGGGGCATCCGATCGGGCTCTCGTTCGCCGTCGACGCGCACGTGCGTCCGCTGCCGCGCAGCCTCGGCAACATCTACCGCGAGCTCAGCGACGACCTCGGCATCGCGCCGGCGGCGCACGGCGACCTGTCGGCGTGGAGCGACCAGGGCGTCATGCTGCTGAATCGCGTGCTCACCGTGGCGCCGGGCGCGCCGGCATCCCACCGCGGCTGGGGGTGGGAGAAGGTCACCGAGCACGCGATCCGCACGCTCGTCGCGCGCGATGCGCCGCTCGTCGCGATCCTGTGGGGAAGGGATGCCGCGAACCTGCGCCCCCTGCTCGGCGAGACGCCCATCATCGAGTCGGCGCACCCGTCGCCGCTGTCGGCGAGCCGGGGCTTCTTCGGGTCGAAGCCGTTCTCGCGTGCGAACGAGCTGCTCGCCGCGGCCGGCACGGCCCCGGTGGACTGGGCGCTCCCCGCTGCCGCCCCGGCTGTGGGCGCGGGTTCTGGCGCGTAGGCTGTCGCGCATGCTGGAAGAGGAATACGAGAAGACCCGCCGCCGCGTGCCCGCCCACCTGCGGCGCGCCGAGGCGGAGGCGCCCTTCTCGTACGAGATCCGTGCGGTGCGCGAGGCCGACGTGCCCGACATCCGCGAGATCTACAACTACTACGTGACCAACTCGGTCGTGACCTTCGACGAGAAGAAGTGGACGCTCGCGCAGTGGCGCGAGAAGGTCGCCCATCTGCACAAGCTCGGCATGCCGTTCCTCGTGGCCCAGTCGCCGAGCGGTCAGATCCTCGGCTACGCGCTCGTGCAGCCGATGTCGTCGAAGTCGGCCTATCGCTACAGCGTCGAGAACTCGATCTACCTGGGGCAGGCTGCGACCGGCAAAGGGCTGGGCCGCGCGCTGCTCGTGGCGTTGATTG
The DNA here is from genome assembly GCA_029959325.1 of Microbacteriaceae bacterium PS02068. GTDB lineage: Bacteria > Actinomycetota > Actinomycetes > Actinomycetales > Microbacteriaceae > Microbacterium. Next base: position 12,959 of record JASCPF010000041.1, on the reverse strand, counting down.
CCGCGTCGGAAGAGGCCGGCATCCACCAGATGGTGGCGATCATCAGCGACAAGGGGGCCGAGGCATCCGTCGCCCTGCACGAGAAGATGGGTTTCGTCGAGGTCGGCCGCATGGGCCGCGTCGGCTTCAAGTTCGGCCGATGGCTCGGCACGATATACCTGCAGAAGCAGCTCAAGCCGGTCAAGAAGAAGCGTTCGCTCTTCTCGCGCGGCTGATCAGTGCCCGCTGATCCGCCCGCCGCCGCCCACCGGACGTCCGCGGCGTCTGCGGCGCATCGCGCGTCGGTGAAACCCGCTCCTTGCGCCGAGACCCCGCGCCTTGGCGGCGGGTTTCGGCGCGTGGAGGCGGTCTCACCGCGGAGGGGAGTCAGAGCGCAGTGGGGGAGTCGGACTCGGATGCCTCGCGGACGGCGTCGATCAGGGTGCGCCAGGGGCCGGATGCCTCGGATTCGGTGAGCTCGGCGCGCCGCGGCGCGCCCCGCAGGCTCGCCTGGACCGACCACGAGAAGCGATCGGCGCCCGTCGTCGGGCGTGCACCGGTGTCGTCGTCCCAGGGGCAGGCCTCGACGAGCGTGCACCACCACTGGGCATCCGCCGGCGGCGCCTGCACGCCCCATCGGCGCGTCAGCCCGGCGAAACCCCCGGAGCGCACGACGGTCACGGACACGTGGGGGTCGGGGACCACCTCGTGATCGCTGGCCGCCGGTCGCGATTCGGGCGCGAGCGGCTGCGCGTGGGTGGGCTCTGGTTCAGGCTGCGGCGTCAACGCTGGTCACGCCGACGCTGCTCCACGCGGTGCGGACGGCGTCGACCTCCTCCGAACTCTCACCGTACTCCGCGGTGGCGACGGCGGTCGTCGCCGCCGCGAAAGCCGCGAAATCTGCGGTGGGCGTGAGCTTTCCGCCCGTGACGGTGAGGTACCAGATGCGTCCCGCGCGCTCCCACGCGGGGCCGCCGAGCGCCGTCGCGACGAGGTGGAACGCCTTGTTCGGAATGCCCGAGTTGATGTGCACCCCGCCGTTGTCCTGCGTCGTCGTGACGTAGTCGCGCATGTGCGCAGGCTGCGGGTCTTTGCCCAGAACGTCGTCTTCGTAGGCGGTGCCGGGCGCCTTCATCGACCGCAGGGCCTCGCCCTGCACGGCCGGGGTGAAGATTCCCGCGCCGATCAGCCAGGATGCCTCGTCGGCGCTCTGGCCTCGGGTGTGCTGCTCGGTGAGGGCGCCGAAGACGTCGGCGATCGACTCGTTGAGCGCGCCCGACTGTCCCTGATAGTTGAGTCCGCCGCTGTACTCGACGACGCCGTGGCCGAGCTCGTGCGCGATGACGCTGATCGACCCCGTGAACCCCGTGAACACCTCGCCGTCGCCGTCGCCGAACACCATGCGCTCGCCGTTCCAGAAGGCGTTGTCGTACTTCTCGCCGTAGTGGACGGTCGCCTGCAGGGTGCCGCCGGTGCCGTCGACGGAAGAGCGCCGGAAGGCATCCCACAGGAAGTCGAACGTGTCGCCGAGCCCGTCGAACGCCTGGTTCACCGCGGCATCCTTGCTCTGCGGATCGTCCTCGGAGCGCACGCGCACACCGGGGAGCGTCTCGCGGTTCTGCGCGTCGGAGATCACGCGGTCGGGCGCGGGTGCCCCCTCGAACACGAGCGCGTCGCCCTCAACCGACACGTCGATCGTGGTCAGTGCGGGGTGGTAGACCCGCGGCATGGCGAGCGTGGCTCGCGCCGCCTCGGCCGCACCTGCGAGGTGCGGCGCATCGGCGTTCGCGAGCCGGGAGAGCAGATACGGCGGAACGATCGCGTGCATGCGCTCACCCTACGCCGGGCCCCCGACGCCCGGGGTGCCTGAGCCAGACCGTGCGCGGGTACGGTGAAGTTGTCGCGACACGCGGGAACGCGGGCGAGGAAGCCGCGTGTCTCGCCCACTTCGTGGTTCGAGCTGTGTGGGCTGCGGCGACCCCCACGGTGAAGTTGTCGTGACACGCGGGAACGCGTGTGAGGAAGCCGCGTGTCTCGCCCACTTCGTGGTTCGAGGTGTGTGGGCTGCGGCGACCCCAGGGTGAAGTTGTCGCGACACGCGGGGACGCGTGTGAGGTAGCCGCGTGTCTCGCCAACTTCGTGGTTCGAACTGTGTGGGCTGCGGCGACCCCACGGCGAAGTTGTCGCGACACGCGGGAACGCGTGTGAGGAAGCCGCGTGTCTCGCCCACTTCGTGGTTCGAACTGTGTGGGCTGCGGCGACCCCAGGGCGAAGTTGTCGCGACACGCGGGAACGCGTGTGAGGAAGCCGCGTGTCTCGCCCACTTCGTGGTTCGAGGTGTGTGGGCTGCGGCGACCCCAGGGCGAAGTTGTCGCGACACGCGGGAACGCGTGTGAGGAAGCCGCGTGTCTCGCCCACTTCGTCGGGGTGCGCGGTCGCGGCACCCCGCCCCCGCGCACCGGGGCGGCTCAGCTGCGCGGAGGGTCGATGACGGGGATGGATGCCAGCAGCCGGCGCGTGTACGCGACCTGGGGCTCGAGCAGCACCTTCTCGGTCGGGCCCTCTTCGACGATGCGACCGTCTTTCATGACGATGACCTCGTCGCACAGGTTCTGCACGACGCCGATGTCGTGCGACACCATCACCAGGGTGAGGGCGCGCGCCGCGCGCAGGTCGCGCAGCAGCTCGAGGACCTGCGCCCGCACGGTGACGTCGAGCGCCGACAGCGGCTCGTCGCCCACGAGCAGCCGCGGCCGATGCACGAGCGCGCGCGCGAGCGCGATGCGCTGGCGCTGGCCGCCCGAGAACTCGTGCGGATAGCGGTTCGCCATGTCGGCCTCGAGCCCGACCTCGACGAGCACCTCACGCACGCGCGCACGGCGTTCCGCGCCCGCGGTGAGCACGTCGAGAGCCCAGAGCGGCTCGCCGACGATGCGTCCGACGCTCATACGCGGATCGAGCGAGGCATACGGATCCTGGAAGACGATGCCCGTCTCGCGCCGCAGCCAGTGCAGCGACCGCGCCGCGGCGCGCGCGTCGACGGGGCGTCCGTCGAAGGCGACGGTGCCCGACGACGGGGCATCCAGCCCCAGCAGGATGCGGATCAGCGTCGACTTGCCCGATCCGGACTCGCCGATGATGCCGACCGCCGACCCGTCGCGGATGTCGACGTCGGCGTCGTCGAGCGCGCTCGTCCACCGCGTGCGCTCGAACAGCTTCGTGCCACGCTGCGGGAACCTCCGCGACAGCCCGCGCCCCACGAGCAGCGCCCCGCCCGACTCCAGCACCCCGCCCGCACCCCGGTCCCCGCTCGCACCCCGGTCCCCGCCCGACTCCCGATCCCCGAGCGTGTCGAGGCGTCGTCCCGCGCTCATCCGACACCTCCCGGCTTCCACAGTGTCGCCGTGGCATCGCGCAACAGTCCCTGCGTCACGGGCGATGCCGGCGCGGTCAACAGCCGCGACAGCGCACCCTGCTCCACCACCCGGCCCGCGTCGAGCACGACCGCGTGGGTCGCGACCTGCGACAGCACGGCCAGATCGTGCGTGATGAACACCAGCGACATGCCGTCGTCCTCGACGAGCCCCCGCAGCAGGTCGAGCACCTCCGCCTGGATCGTGACGTCGAGCGCCGTCGTCGGCTCGTCGGCGATGAGCAGGCGCGGGCGGCACGCGAGAGCCATCGCAATGGCGACGCGCTGGCGTTGACCGCCCGACAGCTGGTGCGGATAGCGGCGCACGATCTGCGACGGGTCGGGCAGGCGCACCCGCTCGGCTTCGGCGATGGCCCGGAGGGATGCCTCGCGCCGACCGAGGCCCTCGTGGATGCGCACCGACTCGGCGATCTGGCGGCCGACGGTGCGGATGGGGTTGAGCGCCGTCCGCGGCTCTTGGAAGACGATGCCGATCTCGTCGCCGCGCAGGCGTGCGAGCTCTCGGTCGGAGAGGCCGATCAGCTCGCGGCCGCTCCAGCGCACGCTGCCCGACGCCGTCGCGCCCTCGGGCAGGAGGCCCAGGATCGCGAGCGCGGTCAGCGACTTGCCCGACCCCGACTCGCCGATGAGACCCACCCGCGCGCCGTCGGGCACGGCGAACGAGACGCCGTCGACGACGCGGCGGCCATCGATCTCGACCACGAGATCCGTCACCTCGAGGCTCACGAGACCACCTCCGGCACGTGCGTGTGCGCCGCGGCGGGAGCCGTCCGGCGGCGAGACAGCGTCGGGTCGGTCGCTTCGCGCAGGCCGTCGCCGAGCAGGTTGAGCCCGAGCACGGTGATCGTGATGGCGAGCCCCGGCCACACGACCGTGAGCGGGTGCACCGAGATGTAGGTCTGCAGATCCTTCAGCAGCAGCCCCCAGCTCGGCTCGGTGACCGGGGCGCCGAAGCCGAGGTAGCTGAGGCCGGCCTCGGCGAGCACGGCGACGGCCATGGCCCACGACAGCTGCACGATGAAGACGGGCGCGACGTTGGGCAGCAGGTGGCGCCACAGGTTCTGGAACGGCGTCAGCCCCGACGCGCGCCCGGCGAGGACGAAGTCGCTGTGCAGCACGCGCCGCAGCTCGGGGCGTGTGACGCGGGCGATGCCCGTGCCGAAGCCGATGCCCACCGAGATGATCACCACCCACAGCGACCCGCCCCACACCGACGAGAGCATCATCGCGATGAGCAGCACGGGGAACGCGATCAGGATGTCGACCAGCACGGCAACGCTCTCGCGCAGCCAGCGTGCCGTCAGTGCGCCGAGCGCGGCGAGCACCAGGCCGATCACGGTCGCGATCACGCCGGCGCCGAGCGCGACCCACACGGTCGTCCGCGCCCCGGCCATCAGCAGGCTGAGGATGTCGCGCCCCGACCCGTCGGTGCCGAGCAGATGGGGGATGCCCGGGGCATCCCACCGGTTCGCGACGTCGACCTTCTGCGGGTCGAAGGGCGTCCAGAACCGCGCGACGAGCGCCGTCAGTCCGATGACGACGACCACGACGATGCCGAAGCGGCCGGTCGAGAGCGCCCACAGGCGCGTCAGCCACGCAAACCGCCCGGTCCCCGAGCTTGTCGAGGGGTCGCCCCTCACCTCGGCATCCGCCATCACTCCGCCTCCCGCTGCCGGGGGTCGATGACCCGGTGCGCGAGATCGACCACGAAGCCGATGATGAGCACGAAACCGGTGAGCGCGAGCAGCTCGCCCTGCACTTTGGGCAGGTCGCGGGCGCCGACGTCGGCGACGAGCATCCGTCCGATGCCCGGCAGGCTGAACAGCTGCTCGATGACGACAGCGCCCACGACGATGCCGGCCACCTGCAGCCCCAGAACGGTGATGATCGAGAGTCCCACGGTCGGCAGGCCGTGCCGGATGAGCGCCTGATCGCGGGTGAGGCCCTTCGCGGCGGCGGTGCGGACGAAATCCTGTCCGCTCGCCTGCAGCGTCGCCGATCGCACGAACCGCATGAGCATGGCGCCCTCGATCACGCCGATCGTGACGGCGGGCAGCACCAGCGAGCGCAGAGCGAGGCCGGGGTCTGCCCAGCCGCTGCGCGGGAAGCCCTGCGCGGGCAGCCAGCCGAGCCACACGGCGAACACGAGCACGAGCATCATGCCCGCCCACACGACGGGGACGGCGGCGATGGTCTGCGCGCCGACGCTGAGGGCGGTGCCGTCGGCGTGGCCGCGGCGCATGGCGGAGAGCACGCCGAACGGCAGCGCGATGAGCAGGGCGACGGTCAGGGCGAGCAGGCCCAGGGGCATCGTCACCTGAGCCTTCTGCCAGAGCTCGTCGGCGACGGACGATCCGGTGATCAGCGACGTGCCGAGATCGCCGCGGAAGATCCCGCCGATCCAGGTCGCGTACTGCACCGCGAGCGGCTCGTTCAGTCCGAGCCGCTCGCGGATGCCGGCGACCTGCTCCGGCGTGGAATTGACCCCGGCGATGAGCTGCGCCACATCGCCGGGAAGGACCCGCAGGGTGAGGAAGATCAGCGCGCTGGCGACCAGCAGACCGAGCACCAGCAGTGCCAGCCGGGTCAGCGCGTATCTGATCACCCGCGGGCTTCCGCTTACTTGGTCTTCGCCAGGTCGGAGAGATTCATCCGCTCGTTGACGTTCACCGAGGGGAAGCCGGTCACGTTCGTGCCCACCGCGACGACGGATGCCCCGTTGTACAGCCAGTCGGCGGCCTGATCCTCGGCGACGATCTTCGCCGCCTGCTTCAGGAAGTCTGCGGCCGTGTCGGGATCGGTCGCGGCGACCGACTTCTTGTACAGGTCCTGCACCTCGGCATTGTCGTAGGTGAAGTAGTAGTTCGGGTTCGTCCAGTTCTCGAAGTCGCGCGCCTCGGTGTGGTCGACGAGGCTGAGTTCGAAGTCCTTGTTCGTGTACACATCGCTGATCCAGGCCGGGAACTCCACCTGGTTGACCTTCAGCGTGATGCCCACGTCGTTGAGGTTCGAGACCAGGATCTGCGACACCGTGGTGCCGTAGGCGGCGGGCATGGTCAGGCGCAGCGTGATGTCTTCGGCGCCTGCGTCGGCGAGGAGCTTCTTCGCGGCATCCGGGTCGAACGGAGCGGTGGACTCGAGGTCTTCGTAGCCCGGGTCGAGCTCGGGGATCGGCCCGTACAGTGTCTGCCCTGCGCCGACGGCCTCGACGATCGCCTTCTTGTCGATCGCCTGCCGGATCGCCTGGCGCACGCGCTCGTCCGCCAGCGGTCCCTTCGTCGAGTTCATCGCGAGCGTCCACTTGTCGGTCGCCTTGCCCACGACGACGGCGAAGTCGCCGTTCGCCTCGACCTGATCCTTCAGGGTCGCATCGAAGCCGGTCACGACGTCGAGCTCGCCCGCCTGCGCGCCCGAGAGGGCCGCCTGCGTCTCGGGGATGAAGTCGAGCACGACCTCCTTCACCTTCGCCTTGTCGCCCCAGTAGGCGTCGTTGCGCTCGAGGGTGATCGAGTCGCCCTGCTTCCAGTCGGTGAGCGTGTAGGGGCCGGTGCCGTTCGTCTTGACCTTGCGGTCGATCGTGTCGCCTTCTTTGAAGACGAGCCCGGCGCGGCCGGTGAGGTTCCACAGCAGTGTCGAGTCGGGCGCGCTCAGCGTGAGCACGATGTCCTGACCGTTCGCCGCGATCGTGGCGACGTTCGCGAGGCGCGCCGAGTCGCGGAAGGTCGGGGTGTCCTTGACCTGCTGCAGCGACGAGACGACGTCCTGCGGCGTGAGCGGCTGACCGTCTTGGAAGGTCACGCCCTCGCGCAGCGTGAAGGTGTAGGTCAGGCCGTCGTCCGAGACGCTGTGGCTGGATGCCAGCGTGTCGACGATCTCCTGATCGGGCGTGCGGGACACGAGCCCCTGGTAGACGTTGTCGACCAGGATCTGATCGAGCGCTGCTCCCGCGGTCTCGCGGATGTCGAGGTTGCTCGGCTCGAGAACGAGCCGGACGGTGACAGAGGCATCCGGATCGGCGGCTCCGCCGGTCGAGGACGGCGTCGGGCTCGAACTGCCGGTGCAGGCGCTGAGCAGCAGTGCGCCGGCCGCGAGGAGCGCGGCTGCAGCGACGGTGGTGCGGCGAAGCATGGGGGGTTTCCTTTCGCAGGGCGCGCGCGGTTCGGGTGCTGTGCGCGGGGCCGTGGACTCGGTGCGCAGTACAGCCTAGGCTCCCCGCGCGGGGGGCGAGGCGCGCCGTCGGTCATCCACCGTCATGAATGCGGTGTCGGCGGGCGTGTTCCTCACCGCGCCGGGTCCGTCCGAGGTCACGTGGTCGCGATGTCGGCGACCAGCGCCGCGAGGGGCACGGGCAGCTCTTCTTGCACGTTGTGCCCCGAGGGAACGACCAGAAGAGATGCCTCGGGCACCCGCCGCAGGAACTCGTCGCCGTCGGCAGCGGTCACGAATCCGCGCTCGCCGCGCACCAGCGTGATCGGTGCGGTGACCGCGGCGAGGTCGTCCCAGCCCGACGCCGAGAGGGCGCCGCGGACGGCATCCTGCTGCGCGTTCACCGACGCCGCGGCCGCGGGGTCGGCTGCCAGGGCGTTCGCGAGGTGGGCGAAGTGGTGCTTCCACTCGACACGCCCGTCCTCGCGCACGCGCGAGTTGAGGAAGACGCCGCGCGTCGCCGCCGCGCGCGTGCCGCCCAGGCCGAAGGCGAGCGCGCGGCCGACGAGCTCGTCGCGGCTCGCCCAGTCGGTCGGCCCGGCGAAGAACGCGCCGATCTGAGCGGCGTCGCCGTTCGGGTCGATCCCCGGCGTGATGTCGACGATCACGAGCCCGCGGACGAGTTCGGGGTGGCCGGCGGCGAGCGCCGCCGCCGTGAGACCACCGAGCGACTGGCCGACGATCACCTGCGGGGCATCCGTCCACGCCCCGATCGCCGGGGCGATGTCAGCTGCGAGAGTGCGCCCGGTATAGGCCGCGTCGGCGCGCCACGACGAATCACCGTGGCCGGGCAGGTCGAGGCTCAGCGCGGGCAGGCCGAGCGAGAGCACCGTCGTGTCCCACGTGTGTGCGTTGAGCCCGGCGCCGTGCAGGAACGTCACGACGGGTGCGGCGAACTCGCCGGTGGCGGCGTCGCCGTACTGCAGGGCGCTCACCGTCCGCCCGTCGGGGAGCGTGTGGGTCAGGCGGCTTACGGGAGGCGCCGCGGCGCCGATCTCGGCGGCCTGCTCGGCGAGGAACTGGAACTCATCCATCCCGCCATTGTGCCCTGCTGGCCGGGTGTGCGATCGCCGTCACCGCGAAGGCCTCGCCCGAACTCCTCCAATTCGAGCCAGATGCGCGCCGGAGTCGTCCTCGGGGCCCACATTCCGCACGAGGTGGAGGAGTTCGGGACGGGCGCCGCGGCCAGGAATAGGGTGGAACCATGACCTCGGAACGTCGCGTCCACCTGTCTCGCTCGGCGCGTCCGGCTTACGACGCGCTCGAGGAGTTCTCGAAGACGGTCGGGTCGTTGGCATCTGCCGCCGGAATCGACGATCGACTCAAAGAGATCGCGCTCATCCACTCGTCGCAGCTCAACGGCTGCGCGTACTGCGTGCGCGTTCATGTCGACCGGGCGGTGACTGTCGGGCTCGGCGCCGACGAGATCGCGCAGATCGCCACCTGGCGCGAGTCGGGCGTCTTCACGCCCCGCGAGCGTGCCGCGCTCGAACTCGCCGAGAGCTACGTGTACATCCACGAAGAGGGCATCTCCGACGAGGTGTACGACCACGTCGGGGGCATCCTCACCGAGCAGGAGTACGTCGCGCTCAGCTGGCTGCTCGTCTCGATCAACGCGTTCAACCGCATCACGATCGCGGGGAAGTACCCCGTGCCGCCGCGCCGAGGGGATCGCGCCGCGGCCGAGCAGGGATGACCGGAGCGGTGGATGCCTCGGTGAGCGTCTCCGGGGTGATGAACTTCCGCGACGTCGGAGGTCTGCCGGCGGGCGCGGCACGGACGCGATCGGGCGTGCTGTTCCGCTCGGGCGGCCTGGCGCGCCTCGACGACGGCGGCCGCGCGGCGTTCGAGCGCCTCGGCATCCGCCGGATCGTCGACCTGCGCGAAGACGACGAACTCGCCTTCGAGCCGAGCCGCACCGCCGGGCTCGACGTCGAGACGGTGCGCGTGCCGCTGTTCCTCGGCTCGGCGGCATCCTTCTTCACCGACGACATCTCGCTGCAGGGCATGTACCGCCAGCTCGTCGACACTGCGCCAGAGCGCATCGTCGAGGTCGTTCGCGGTGTGCTCGGCGCGCAGCCGGTGCTGGTGCACTGCACCGTCGGCAAAGACCGCACCGGCGTCACCGTCGCCCTGATGCTCGCGGCCGTCGGAGTCGATCGGCATGCCGTCGTCGCCGACTACGCGCGCACGGAAGCGCTGCTTCCGCCCGAGCGCAACCGTCGCGTGGTGGCGCATCTGCGTGCGCTGCACCCCGAGGCGCGTCATCTCGAAGACCTCGTCACGCGCGCTCCGGCGTCGGTGCTGCGCGCGCTGCTCGACGACCTCGACGAGCGGTTCGGCTCGGTCGCGGGGTACCTGCGGGCGCACGGGATCACCGACGAGGAGCTCGTCGCACTGCGGGGCGTGCTGGTCGACGACGAGTCCGCGACCTCACCCAGCCAGCTGTGAGGTAAGGCTCGCCTAAACAGGCGTATAGTGGGATCACCATGAGCACCGTGATCGAGCACTCCGCCGCGCCGGCGCCCGTGCACGACGCCACCGCGTGCAAGGCGTCGCGGCACGCGCGCGTGCAGCAGCTCATCACCGCCGACGAGACCTCGCTGGTCGAGCTCGAGACGCTCGTGGCGACGCTGCCCATCTGCTCGACCGGCCGCGTGTTCATCGAGGTGCCGGATGCCTCGTGGGTCTTCGACCTGCAGGTTCCCGCCCGCATGATCGTCACGTGGCTCGATCGCTCGCAGCGCACCGGCGACCCCGGCACGGGCCGCGCGTGCGCCCCCGGTCAGGCGATCGCCCGCGCCGTGACGGCATGGGCCGACGAGATGCTCTGCGAGGGCGACGACACGTGTGCCGGCGGCATCGGCATCCACCTGCTCGGTGGGTTCCTCGGCACGGCCGACATCTTCGACCACCTCACGACCGAGCTCGGCGTCGACGGTGCCGCGGTGCACACGCCCGCGCGCTTCGGTCTCGCGACCGCCTGATCAGCTGCCGCGCGGCACGTAGCCCCCGTCTTCGAGCCCGGCCATGATCTCGAATCGGTTCGTCAGCGGGTTTCGCCCGGCGAACAGGTACAGCACCGGCATGAGAAAGCCGTAGCGGCGCCACTGCCGCGCGTGCACGGCCTCATGGCGCAGCACGGCGTCGGTCACCCGCGCCTGGCCCGTCAGGTAGCAGCCGCCCACGCACACGCCGCCGCGGCCGAACGACCACTCGGGCATGCCGGTGAACACCCACAGCCCCTCGCGACGCTCGACGCGGCCCGTCGACCACAGCGAGCCCCACACCCAGCCGACGGTCGTGCCCCACCAGTACCCGACGAGGCTCAGGGGCGAGTCGAGCAGCACGGCGGGCAGATACGCGTCGAAGGCCGCGCCGCGCACGACCGCTCGCTGCGCGCGCTCGCGCCAGCCGGTCGGCGGCCGCGCGATCACGCGAGGGCCACGATCACGCGAGCGCCCCGACGACGCGCAAGATCGTGCCGAGGTCGTCGACGGCCGCTGCGGCCGACGCGGGAGCGAACCCCGAGATCGACGCGCCGACGAGGGGCACACGTGCGCGCACCGCTTTGATCGCGCCGACCAGATCGTCGAGCGAGAGCCCGAACGGAACCGGCAGGCCCAGCCCGGCGATCGCCGCCGGGTCGAGCACGTCGAGGTCGACGTGCAGATACAGCGCCGTCGCGCCGGTGGATGCCACGGCATCCGCCAGCCCGGTCGGGTCGGCGAGGTCGTCGGCATCGATCAGGGTCAGCCCGCTCGAGACGGCCGACTCGCGCTCGCCGTCGTCGAACTCGCGCGCTCCCGCGAGGACCACACGCTCCGCGGGCACCGTGCCGGTGCCGGGCAGCGCGAACTCGGTGAAGACAGCGCGCAGCGCCATTCCGGCGAACGCGCCGGAGGGTGAGCTCTCGGGCGAGTGCAGATCGCCGTGTGCGTCGAACCAGACGACGGCGAGGTTCTCGTGGCGAGCCGCGGCGTGCGCGATCGCCGGGATCGCGACCCCGCAGTCGCCGCCCACGACGATCGCGGGCTCCGCCGGGTTCGTCGCCAAGGCATCCGCCACTGCCTCGCGCACGCGAGAGAGCGCACTGAAGCGCCGGATGCCCGTGCCCAGCGACTCGCCGGCCTCGACGGGCACCTCGACACGTACCGTCGCGCCGCGCGGCAGATCGCCCGCGATCGCTTCGGCGCCGTCGATGAGGTGCATTGCGCGCGCAGCGGGGGAGCCCTGCCACTGCGGCACGACCAGGAAGCGCGTCATGAAGACATCCTCTCACCCGGACTCTCGCGGACCGACGCGGCGCCGAACCCGTGGTCGGGTCCGGCGCCGCAGAAGGGGTGAGCTTACTGCTCGATCGCGGGGGCGGCCGTTCCGCCGGTCTTCAGCGCGGCCAGGCGCGCCTCGACCTCGGTCAGCTCGCCGACGTCTTCGAGGGCGTTGAACTGCGCGTCGAGCGACGACGCCGCGATCTCGGCCTTGCCGGTGGCGAGCGCCTCTTGACGGCGCACCTTGTCTTCGAAGCGGCCCAGCTCGCTCGTCGGGTCGAGTACGTCGATCGACTTGACCGCGTCGTGCACCTTGTTCTGCGCCTCGGCCGACTTCGAACGGGCGAGCAGCTCGGAGCGCTTCGACTTCAGCTGCTCGAGCTTCTGCTTCATGCCGTTGAGGCCGTCCTTGAGCTTGTCGACGACCTCGGTCTGGCTGGCGATCGACGGCGCCAGGATCTTGATGTCGTTCTCTTCCGAGATCTGACGCTGCAGGGCGATCTTGGCGAGGTTGTCGAACTTGTCGGCATCCGTGGTGTTGCCCGCGCTGCGCAGCTCGTCGGCCTTGCGGCTGGCCGCGATGGCCTTGTTGCCCCACTCGGTCGCGTCGCGGACGTTCTCTTCCTGGTCGCGCTCGAGAAGACGCAGGTTGCCGATCGTCTCGGCGACGGCCGATTCGGCGTCGGCGATGTTGTTCGTGAAGTCGCGCACGAGCTGGTCGAGCATCTTCTGCGGGTCTTCGGCCGAGTCGAGAAGCGCGTTGATGTTCGCCTTCATGAGTGTCGAGATGCGGCCGAAGATGGACTGCTTTGCCATCGTGTTTCCTTTCCTAGCGGGAACTGCGGGTGTCAGGTGAGTGCGAGTCGGTGGTCCGGTCGCGGGGATCGTGTCGAGCGGAGAGTGGATGCCGCGCGGCGGCGCGCATGCGGATCAGAAGCGTCCTCCTCCGCGGCGCGAGCGCGTGCCGCCCCCGCCGAAGCTGCCGGGGCTGAAGCCGCCTCCGCCACCGCCGCCGCTGCTGCCGCCGCCGCCGAAGATGCCGCCGCCCCCGCCTCCGCCGCCGCCGAAGA
>JASCPF010000040.1 GCA_029959325.1 Microbacteriaceae bacterium PS02068 | reverse complement strand
GCGCCGCGGCGCCGAGCGCGACGCGCAGGTCGCCGCTGCGGCCGAGGCAACGGCCGCAGAGGCCCTCATCACGGCCGCGCGCGGCTCATTCGGCACGGTTGCGGCGCGGCTCGCGGCGGGCGAGGCCGAGCGTGCACGCGCGCGTTCCCTCGCCGAGGCCCGGCTCGCCCTCGCCGAGCACGCGCGAGCTCTCGCGGCGGTCGAGGCAGATCTGCGTGCGCGCCTCGCCGCGAATGGCGCCGGCTCGGTCTACGAGACGCGGTCGGCCCTGCGGAGCCCCGCCGAGATCGCCGAGCTCGAGGCCGAGATCCAGGCCCACACCGCCGAACTGAGTGCCACGCGATCGCGGCTGCTCGAACTCGAACTCGAGACGGTCGGCGACGACGTCACCGACGACGACCTGGCACTCTCTGCCACCGCGCTCGACGCGGCCGACCAGGCGCGCGCCGCGGCGATCGCCGCCGAGCGCGATGCGCAGAACGCGGCGACGAGTCTGCGCGACCTCGCGCAGCAGGCCGATGCCGCCTATGCCGACGTCGCCGACGTGGCAGACGACGCGGCATCCATCACCCGTCTCGCCGATACGGTCGCCGGTCGCGCGCCCAACACGATGAAGATGGACCTCGAGACCTTCGTGCTGGCCGCCGAGCTCGAAGAGATCGTGGCGGCCGCGAGCGTGCGGCTGGCCGAGATGTCGTCGGGGCGGTACACGCTGCACCACTCCGACGCTCGGGCATCGCGCGGGCGCGCGTCGGGGCTCGGCATCGACGTGCTCGACGCGCACACGGGCAAGCTGCGTTCGCCCCAGTCGCTGTCGGGCGGTGAGACCTTCCTGGCGTCCCTCGCCCTCGCCCTGGGTCTCGGCGAGGTCGTGACCTCGCGCGCGGGAGGCATCCGTCTCGACACGCTCTTCGTCGACGAGGGCTTCGGATCACTCGATCCCGAGACCCTCGACCTCGCGATGCGCACCCTCGACGAGCTGCGCGCCGGCGGCCGCACGGTCGGCGTGATCAGTCACGTCGAGGCGATGAAGGAACAGCTGCCCGCGCAGCTGATCGTCGAGGCGACGCCCGAGGGGCCGAGCATCATCCGGCAGGATTCCGCCGCGATCGTCTGATCAGGCGACCGCCGGGCGATGCCGCAGCTGCCTACTTCAGGTTGGCCTTGGCTGCCTGGTAGACCGTCTCGAAGATGCTCCGCAGCTGGTCGGCGGTGACGGTGTCGCCGAGCGATGCCTGCGCCTGGCTTACGAGCGGGTCGATGCCCGCCTCGCCGGTCACAAGCAGGGCTTGCCCCATCGTCAGCAGCGCTTCGTCGGGGAAAGCCGACGAGACCACGTCGGGCGTGATCGACGGATCGATCTCACGCATGAGGTCATTCACCTGCGGGCGCACCTCGGCCAGGAACGCGGCCTGCCCGGCCGCGATCTCCGCGTCGGTCGCCGCTTCGGAGGCTGCGGCGGAGGGAGTCTCGGTTGCCTCGTCGGAAGGTGACGCGGATGCCTGCGGCGTCGCTCCCGCGCCCGTCGACGAGCCACTGCCCGCGCCCGCCTGCACGTACAGACCCGTGAAGACGAGCGCGACGACGATCGCGACCGATCCGACCAGACCTCCCAGCACGGAGAGAACGAGCGCCGTGATGCTGATCGCCGTGCCACCGTTGCGCTTGGCGACCAGGCCGACGATCGCGACGATCAGGGCGGCGAACAGCACGACGCCGCCGACCACCGCCGAGATCACGCCGACCCAGGCGATCGGCACGAATCCGACCAGGCTCAGCACGATGCCCACCACCGCCAGGATCAACGCCGTCCAGGCGACGCCCTTCGGGCGCGTGTCCGGCACGGGGGAACCGATCGGCGTCGTCGACATGCGTGTCCTTCGTCTCCGGCCGCGGGGTGAAGCGTCCGCGGTCCGTGATGAGGCTACTCGATCAGACCCCGTAGCGCGCCGCGACCTCGGCGCGAAGGTCCGCGCTGCAGGCGGCGACAGCAGCCCGCCAATCGGTGATCGCATCGTCCTGCGCGCTGTCGGAGACGGCTTTGAGCACCGTGATCGGCACGCCGAACTGCTGCGCGACCCAGATGTACGCGTACGTCTCCATGTCGACGAGGGTTGCGCCGAGGCCCCGGATGGCGGCAACCGCCTCGGCGTCGTCGACGAAGTGGTCGCCCGTCGCGATCGTGGCATCGCCCCGCCCCGTCTCGACGCGCTGCGGCAGCGACACGTGCTGGCCCGCGATGCCGTCGATGTCGGTGACGTCGTGCTGGATGGCCGCAGCGATCTCGTGCAGCCCGGTCACCCCGGCATCCACCGATCCGGCGGTACCCACGACGACGATCTCGTCGACGCCGCCGGCGTCGAGCCGACGCGTCAGCGCGTAGGCCGCCTGCAGCTTGCCGGGGCCCGTGACGAGCCGTTCGAACCCCTCGAGGTCGCTCTCAAAGGCCACCAGTTCGCTCGAGAGCGCCGCGACGAGGAGTTTCACCCGTCCATCCTCGCACCCGCACCGTCGCGGTCGTGAGGCGGGCAGGGTTTCTCCTGTCTCGACACCTCCCGCCGATGTGCTTCCTGCGCCAAGATGAGGACATGACTCTGCAGACGGTTCTCCTCGATGCGCCCGCGGGCGTCACGGCCCGACTCGGATGGGACCCGGCGACCACGGTGCACGACCGTCGCCGCATCATCGCGAAAGAGCTCATCGCCGCGAAGCTCGGCTGCGAGACCAAGGACATCACGATCGAGCGCGAAGCCCCGCGCGGCTTCGGGTACCACACGAGCCTCATCGCCTCGCGTGCGGGGTCGGAGCTGCCGATCGCCATCGTGACGGCCAGCTATCGCGCGGCGACGGTCGTGGCGATCTGCGACCCCGGGCTGCCGCTCGGCATCGACATCCGTGACCTCAACCCCGAGAAGGCCGACATCCGCCAGATGCAGAAGCACTCGCATCTGTTCGACCAGTCGAACATCACCGACCTGCTGCAGCACTGGGTGCGCGTGCAGGCCGTGCTCGAGGCCGACGGCCGCGGCGTGCGCGTCGCGCCCGAGCATGTGCGCCTCGACACCGGGCGCCACAAGGGGTGGATCCCCGACCGCAACATGAAGTACGAGCTGGTCGACGCCTCACGCGACGGCTGGGTGATCACGATCGCCGTGGGCGTGCTGCCGAAGGGCTGATCGCGTGCCCCTCGCACCCGTCTTCAGCACCATCGCGATCACATTCGAGGCGCTCGGCGTCACGGCGATCGCGATCGGGTTCGTCATCGCGCTGTGGTTCGCGGCGCTCGAGCTCGCACGCGGCCACGGCGGCCGCGCCGCCTACCTCACCCTGCGACGCACCCTCGGCGGCGCGATCCTGCTGGGTCTGGAGGTCCTCGTCGCGGCAGACCTCATCCGCACGATCACCTCGAAGCCGTCGATCGACGAGGCGCTGATCCTCGGGATCATCGTGCTGATCCGGACGATCCTGTCGCTGTCGATCCAGATCGAGATCGATGGAACGCTGCCGTGGCGCCGCGCGCTGACGACGAGCGGAGCGCAGGTGGTCGCGGCCGAGGCATCCTCGGCCCGCAAGGGCGGTCGGGCGCGCCGCGCACCGGGCGGATCGTCGTTCTGACGGCGCCCGGTCAGCTGCTCGGGTCAGCGAAGGCGGATGCCAGTTCCGCCAGCCACACGTCGGCGTTGCCGTCGCTCGGTGCCCGCCAATCGCCGCGCGGCGACAGCGACCCCGCGGGCAGCACTTTCGGTCCGTTCGGGATCGCCGTGCGCTTGAACTGCGCGAATCCGAAATAGCGCTTCAGGAACACCTCGAGCCAGCGCACGATGTCGGCGCGGTCGTAGGCGTAACGGTCGTCTTCCGGGAAGCCGGGCGGCCATGCGCCGATCTCGGGCTCGCTCCACGCCTGCTCGGCCAGGAACGCGATCTTCGACGGCCGCAGGCCGTAGCGCAGGACATGGAAGAGCGCGAAGTCGTGCAGGGCGTAGGGGCCGATCGTGTCTTCGGTCGACTGCACCTTGCCGTCTTGACCGGCAGGCACGAGCTCGGGGCTGATCTCGGTGTCGAGCACGGACTGCAGCACCGCTTTGGCATCCGCGTTCAGGATCGCGTCGTCGGAGTGCGCGATCACCCACCGGATCAGGTGCTGGATCAGCGTCTTCGGCACGCCGGCGTTGACGGCGTAGTGGCTCATCTGGTCGCCGACGCCGTACGTCGCCCAGCCCAGGGCGAGCTCGGAGAGGTCGCTCGTGCCGACGACGAAGCCGCCGTGCTGGTTCGCCAGGCGGAACAGGAAGTCGGTGCGGGCGCCGGCTTGGACGTTCTCGAAGGTCACGTCGTAGACGGGCTCGCCATCGGCGTAGGGGTGCCCGATGCCCTTCAGCAGCTCGGTCGCCATGGGGCGGATGTCGATGGTCTCGATCGTCGCGCCGATCGCCTCAGCGAGGGCGATGGCGTTCGACTTCGTGTGGTCGCTCGTGGCGAACCCGGGCATCGTGTACGCCAGGATGTCGCTGCGCGGGCGGCCCATGCGGTCCATGGCGCGCGCGACGACGAGCAGCGCGTGCGTCGAGTCGAGGCCGCCGCTGACGCCGATCACGGGCTTCGGCGATCCGATCGCGCGCATCCGCTGCTCGAGCGCCGACACCTGGATGGTGAAGGCCTCGTAGCAGTCCTGATCGAGGCGCGCGGCGTCGTCGGGCACGAAGGGGAAGCGGTCGAGCGGGCGACGCAGCCGCGTGATCGACGCGGGCGGATCGACCGTGAACGCGATGCGGCGCCCCGTCGCCCACTTCTCGACGCGGTTGTCGTCGAAGGTGCCCTGGCGCAGCCGGTCCTGCCGCAGCCGGTCGAGATCGATGTCGGCGATCGCGGTGCGCGGCCCGTCGGGGAAGCGCTCGGTCTCGGCCAGCAGCGCTCCCGCCTCGTAGATCATGGTCTGGCCGTCCCACGAGACGTCGTTCGTCGACTCGCCCTGGCCGGCGGCGGCATAGACGTAGGCGGCGTTGCAGCGGAACGACTGCGCCCTCGCGAGCAGGTGTCGATCGTCGGCGCGCGCGACCGTGATGGGGCTGCCCGAGAGGTTCAGCAGCACCGTCGCGCCGGCGAGCGCTGCCGCCGACGACGGCGGGATCGGCACCCACATGTCTTCGCAGACCTCGGCGTGCACGACGAGCCCGGGAACATCGGATGCCTCGAACAGCAGATCGGTGCCGACCGGGACCTCGGTGTCGCCGATGAGGGCCGTGTCGGGGGCGTCCGCTCCGCTGGCATACCAGCGGGCCTCGTAGAACTCGCGGTACGTGGGCAGGTACGACTTCGGCGCGATGCCGAGCACTCGGCCGCCGTGGATGACGACCGCGCAGTTGTAGAGGCGGCCGCCGAGCAGCAGCGGTGCGCCGACGACGAGGAGCGGACGCAGCGTGCGGGATGCCTCGGCGACGGTGCCGATCGCTGCGCGCACGGCATCGAGCAGGGCATCCTGCATCACGAGGTCGTCGATCGCGTAGCCGGCGAGGCACAGCTCGGGGAAGACCGCGACGGCGGCGCCCTCGTCATGGGTGTCCTGCGCGGCGGCGATGACGGCGGCGGCGTTCGCGGCTGGGTCGGCGATGCGCACCGGAATCGTGCAGGCGGCGACGCGCGCGAAGCCGTGGCGATAGACGCTCTCGAACGGAAGGGACTCGCTCACGTGCCCAGTCTGGCATCGAACGGCTGTCGGATGCCGCGGCTAGTGTCGATCGCGGAAGGGTGACATGCGATACATCGATGACGGCGGCGCCAGCGGCGACGCCCCGGGCTCCCCGCGAATCGTCTGGAGTGCGAGCGATCTGAAAGCCGCCGCCGAGTGCGAGTTCGCCTGGCTGCGTGCGATCGACGCGAAGATCGGTCGGGTGCCGGCGGTCGCCGAGCCCGAAGACCTCACCCTCGCCCGCGCGGGCCGACTCGGAACGCAGCACGAGCTGCGCCAGCTCGAGGCCTATCGCGCGCAGTTCCCGGGGCGCGTCGTCGAGCTTCCCGAGACGCGGTCGTCGGATGCCGAGGGCATCGCCGCGGCCGTCGCGGCGACGAACGCCGCGCTCGCCGATCCAGGTGTCGCGGTGATCTACCAGGCCGTCTTCGCGACCGACGAGTTCGTCGGCTTCGCCGACTTCCTGCTGCGGGGCGATGACGGACGCTGGGTCGTGCAAGACACCAAGCTCGCGCGCCGCGCGCGCGTGACCGCACTCATGCAGCTCGCGGCATACGTCGATCAGCTCGACCGGCTCGGGGCCCTTCACAGCGACCGCGTCGAGCTGCTGCTCGGCGACGGCTCGACGTCTACCCATCTGGTCCGCGACCTCATGCCGGTGTTCCGGCTGCGGCGCGAGCGTCTGCGATCGCTCATCGCCGACCGCGACCTGTCGGCCCGCGCAGCCGGTGCGCCGATCGCCTGGGGTGACGACCGCGGGTCGCTGCGCGTCGTCGCATGCGGCCGCTGCGCCACGTGCGACGCCGAGGTCGTGGCGCACCGCGACCTGCTGCTGGTGGCCGGTATGCGCCCTGTGCAGCGCGATCGGCTGCGCTCCGCAGGCATCCACACGATCGACGATCTCGCCGCCGCGCGCGAGGCCCCCGACCGGATGTCGTGGGACACCTTCTCGGGCCTGCGCACGCAGGCGCGCCTGCAGCTCGACAGTCCCGCGGGCGGTGTCGGTGAGGCATCCGGGCCGCACGCCATCCCGACCTACGAGGTCGTGTTCCCGAAGGCGATCGGGGCGTTGCCGCGGCCCGATCACGGCGACATCTTCTTCGACTTCGAGGGCGACCCGCTCTACACCGAGACGCCCGCACCGGGGAATGCACCGGGTAAGGCACCGGGCAGCGCGCCGCAGTGGGGCATCGACTACCTGTTCGGCTGGGTCGACGAGCGCGAGCAGTACTCGGCGCTCTGGGCACACACGCATGCCGAAGAGCGAGCGGCGTTCGAGGCCTTCGTCGACGTCGTCATGCTGCGGCGGAAGACCCACCCGGGCATGCACATCTACCACTACGCGCCGTACGAGACGACGCACCTGCTCGCGATGGCCGCGACCTACGGCGTGCGCGAGGCCGAGGTCGACACGCTGCTGCGCGAAGGGGTATTCGTCGATCTGTACCCGATCGTGCGCCGCGCGCTTCGGGTCGGCTCGCGCTCGTACTCGATCAAGAAGCTCGAGCCCCTCTACATGGGTGACGAGGTGCGCACGAGCGATGTGCAGCGCGGCGACGACTCGATCGTGAAGTACGTCGAGGCGCGCGCGCTGATCGAGGCGGGCGACGACGCGGCGGGCACCGCGGTGCTCGATGACCTCGCCGACTACAACCGCTATGACTGCGTCTCGACGCGTCGCCTGCGTGACTGGCTCATCGAGCGTGCGCGCGAAGCGCATCTCGCGCCGTCGGCCGACATCGAGGCGGAGGAGCGCCCCTACGAGCCGTCGCCGCGCGCCGAGGCGCTCACGCGGCTCGCGGGTGCGGCAGCCGCCGAAGTCGCGCCTGACGATCGTGCGATCACTGCCCTGGGGCTCGGCTCGGCGGCGATCGACTACTACCCGCGCGAGGCGAAGACCTTCTGGGCCACGCACTTCCTGCGTCTGCGCGAGCCGGTGTCGATCTGGGAAGACACACGTGACGTCGTCGTCTTCGATCACGATCGGTGTCGCGTGCTGACCGATTGGCACCTTCCCGAGGGTGCACGCGTGCAGCGCCGCGTGGTCGAGCTGCGCGGCGAACTCGCGCCGGGCACGAAGCTGACCGCCGACAGCCAGGTCTTCCTGCTCTACGAGCTGCCCGCGCCGTTTCCCATCGACACGAGTCCGCGCTTCATCCATGCGGCACGCCGAGTGCGCATCGTCGACACGCTCGATGACGGGGTGATCGTCGAAGAGACGCCCGTCGACGGAGTCACCTGGCAGGAGTTCCCGATCGCGCTGACGCCGCCCGACCCGCCCCGGGCCGGCAGCCAGCAGGCCGCGATCGACCAGTGGGCCGACGGCGTGATCGAGGCGGCGCCGACGACGGCCGAGGGGTTCCCGGAGGATGCCGCGACCGACCTGCTGCTTCGCCGCGCCCCCCGCACCCGCAGCCACACGCTGCCCCGTGGTGCGGTCGATGACGTCGAGAACATCGTGCGCGCGGTGCACGACCTCGACCACAGCTATCTCGCCGTGCAGGGCCCCCCGGGGACCGGCAAGACGTACGTCGGCTCGCACGTGGTCGCGCGCCTCGTCGCCGAGCAGGGCTTCCGGGTGGGTATCGTCGCGCAGTCGCACGCCGTCGTCGAGAACATGCTCGACCGCATCGTCGCGGCGGGCGTGCCCCGGGCGCAGGTCGCCAAGGCGCTCAAGACCGGCGCGGGCGCCGAGCCGTCGTTCACGCCGATCGCGAAAGACGGCTACGCCGCGTTCGCCGCCGAGCACCCCGAAGGCTTCGTCATCGGGGGCACCGCGTGGGATCTCAGCCATGCCGGGCGCGTGCCGCGCGGCAGCCTCGACCTGCTCGTGATCGACGAGGCCGGGCAGTTCTCCCTGGCATCCACCATCGCCGTCTCGGTCGCCGCACAGCGTCTGCTGCTGCTGGGCGATCCGCAGCAGCTGCCGCAGGTGAGCCAGGGCACGCACCCCGAGCCCGTCGACACGGCGGCGCTCGGCTGGATCATGGACGGCGCGGCCGTCATCCCCGAAGACCGCGGCTACTTCCTCGCGCAGACCCGGCGGATGCGCCCCGAAGTCGCCGAGCCCGTGTCGCAGCTGTCGTACGAAAGCCGGCTCGCCGCGCATCCGTCGACGTCGGCGCGGCACCTCGAGGGCGTGGTGCCGGGGGTGATCCCGGTGCCGCTCGGGCATATCGGCAACTCGACCTCATCGCCCGAAGAGGCGGATGCCGTCGTCGCGATCGTCCGCGACCTCGTCGGCCGGTCATGGGTGTCGGGCGAGGGCGCCGTACCGCGATCCCTCGAGCCGAGCGACCTCATCGTCGTGACGCCCTACAACGCGCAGCAGGTCACGGTCGAGGCAGCGCTCGCCGCGGCCGGATTCGACGCGGTGCCGGTGGGTACGGTCGACAAGTTCCAGGGGCAAGAGGCCGCCGTCGCGATCGTGTCGCTCGCCGCGTCGTCGGGCCGTGACGCGCCGCGCGGCCTCGAGTTCCTGCTGTTGCAGAACCGCCTGAACGTCGCCGTCTCGCGTGCCGAGCACACCGCCTACGTCGTCTACGGCACCGGCCTGCTCGACGACCTGCCGCGCACCCCGGACGGCGTCACGCGCCTGAGCGCCTTCGCGCGTCTCGTCGGTGCCACCTGATGTGCTGACCCCTGCCCCGGTCGCTGAGCGAGCGCAGCGACTCGAAACGCGACCTCCGACAAGCTCAAACGCCGCCGTAGACTCGCGACATGACCGATGACGCGCCGCGCCAGTTCGAGATCGACCTGCCGCCCGAGGTGGTGCCCGGCAGCTACGCCGACTTCGCGAACGTCTGGCACACGCCCGACGTCTTCGTGATGGACTTCGTGTCGCTCGCGCGTCCGCCGCAGGCGGGGACCGATGCCGAGGGCAACGCCGTCACCGTCGTGCCGGGGCGGGTGGTGCAGCGGGTGCGGATCCCTCCGCAGCAGGTGTTCGAACTCGCCAAGGCGCTGACCCAGCAGCTCGAGTTCTGGGAGCAGGAGACCGGCCGCCGCAGCGGCTCCTGAGCCTGTCGAAGGGTGGTCCCTGAGCCTGTCGAAGGGTGGTCCCTGAGCCTATCGAAGGGTGGTCCCTGAGCCTGTCGAAGGGTCAGACCGTGCCGTACAGTCGGTCGCCGGCGTCGCCGAGCCCGGGAACGATGTAGCCCTTCTCGTTGAGGCGCTCGTCGAGCGCGCCGAGCACGAGCGTGACGTCGTGGTCGCCGACCTGCTCCTCGATCTTCGCGACACCCTCGGGGGCGCCGAGGATGCAGATGGCGGTCACGTCCTGCGCGCCGCGGGCGAAGAGGAAGTCGATCGCCGCCCCCAGCGACCCGCCGGTCGCCAGCATCGGGTCGAGCACGAAGCACTGGCGATCGCTGAGGTCGGCGGGCAGGCGTTCGGCGTAGGTGTAGGGCTGCAGGGTCTCTTCGTCGCGCGCCATGCCGAGAAAGCCCACCTCAGCCGTCGGCAGCAGCTTCACCATGCCGTCGAGCATGCCGAGCCCGGCGCGCAGGATCGGCACGACGAGCGGCCGGGGCTCGCCGATGCGCACGCCCACGGTCGTCGTCACAGGGGTCGTGATCTCGACCTCTTCGACCCGCACGTTCCGCGTCGCCTCGTAGGCGAGCAGGGTGACGAGCTCTTCGGTCAGCTGGCGGAACACCGGCGACGGTGTGCGCTGGTCGCGCAGCACCGTGAGCTTGTGAGTGATGAGGGGGTGATCGGCTACGTGCACGCGCATGGCACTCAGCCTACGGCGTCGGGCCGTCGCCCCGCGGGGCGATGGCCCGGGCGGGCGCATCTACGCTGAGGGGGTGAGCCTGCCGACCGCCCCCGCCGACGACGCCGCGATGCGCCGCGCGCTGGTGCTCGCGGCCGAGGCATCCGTCGCGGGCGAGATCCCGGTGGGCGCTGTCGTGATGGATGCCTCGGGCACGACCCTCGGCGTGGGGCGGAACCTCCGTGAAGAGACCCACGACCCGACCGCGCACGCCGAGGTCGTCGCGCTGCGCGCCGCCGCGGCCGCACGCGGCTCGTGGAACCTCGAAGGCTGCACGCTCACCGTGACGCTCGAGCCCTGCCTCATGTGCGCCGGGGCGATCTTGCAGTCACGTGTCGGCCGGGTCGTCTTCGGGGCGTGGGACGAGAAGGCGGGCGCCGCGGGCTCGGTCTACGACGTCCTGCGCGACCGGCGCCTGCCCGTGCGGGCGGAGGTCGTCGGCGGAGTACGCGAGGCCGAGGCGCAGGCGCTGCTGCGCGCGTTCTTCGACGCGCGCCGCTGAGTCAGGCGCCGGCAGCGCCGGCGAGCGCCGACCGCAACCGCGCGAGTCAGTCCGACGAGCTGAGGATGATCGCCTCGGTCGGGGGAGCGGGGTCGGCCGGGCGTCCGATGTAGCCGATCACCTCGAGCAGCGCGCGCCGGAACTCGGCGGGGCGCTCGAGGTGCGGCGAGTGGCCGACGCCCTCGAGTGCGACCTCGGTGACCTCGCCACCGGCGGCGGCATAGGCATCCAGCACATCGCGCGTCTGCGACACCATCGGCTGCGCGGGGGCGACCTCGTCACCGGGCCAACCCGGGATCACACCGATGGCGCCCAGGTTGTTGAGGTCGAAGAACGAGGCATCCGACACGATGGCATCCGCCGTGCCGTGCACCCACAGGATCGGCGGTTTCACGGCGAGGTCGACGATGCCCGAGGTGTCGAAGTGACGCGGCACCATCGTGTTGAGCACGCCGATCGTCCCGGCCGCGAAGCCGGGCCAGTTCGCGCTGTCGGCGCCGTCGCCGGGATAGTTCCCGGTCGCCGTCGAAGTCGTGTTCATCGACTCGACCCAGAGGTCTTCGTGCTCGCTCGTGAACCCCGGCGCGACGTAGCCCGAGCGGAAGACGCTGCGCGGCGAGGTGGGGGCCGCATCGGTCGTGTCGCGGTCGGTGAGGCGCTGCACGAAGTCGGCATTCGCGCCGCCTGCGCCGCACCCGGCGTCGTCGTCGGTCAGACGCGAGCCGTCGCGGCGCGTGCCCCCGAATCCATACGGCGACACCGGCGCCTGCAGCGTGAGCGACAGCGCGGGGTGGTCGAGCGCGTATTGCATCACGACTCCGCCGCCCATCGACCAGCCGACGAGGTGCGCGGTCTCGATCCCCAGCGCGGTCAGCGTGGCGAACACGTCGTCGCTGAAGTCGCGGACGCCCCGCGTCGCATCGACGGGCAGGCTCTCGGTGCCGCCGAATCCGCGCAGGTCGATCGCGATGACGCGCAGCTCGGCGGGAAGATCCTGCATGAGCTCCTGCCAGAAGAGGCTCGACGAGACGTTGCCGTGGATCAGCACGACGGTCTGCTCGGGGGCTGTCGCGGGGTCATCGCCCGCGCGCTCGAGGATGCTCACGGTGAGCCGATCCGTGTCGATCAGGCGGGTGGTGATGCCGTCGAGGAGGGTCATGCTCGCATCCTACTCGCGCCGCCAGGCACCTGAACTGAGTCTCACCTCACTCCCTGTCCATAGGATGGCGATATGTCTCAGACACTCCCCGCGATCGCGATTCTCGGCGCCGGCTCAATGGGCGGCGCCGTTGCACACGGCCTCATCTCGTCGGGCCTCGCGCCCTCTCTCACCGTCACCAACCGTTCCGCCGCGAAGGCCGCAGGGCTCACCGGTCAGCCCGGCGTCACGAGCCTTTCCCTCGAACAGGATGCCTCGGCGAACGCCACCGCGGCAGCCGCCGCCGACATCGTCCTGATCGGCGTGAAGCCCGTCATGGTGCCCGATCTGCTGCGTGAGATCGCGCCGGTCCTCCGCCCCGGGACGATCATCGTGAGCCTCGCCGCCGGCGTGACGATCGCGACGTTCGAGTCGATCGTGGGCGAGGGCATCCCCGTCGTCCGCTCCATGCCGAACACGCCCGCCGTCGTCGGCAAGGCCGTCACGGGGATCTCGGGAGGCTCCGCGGCATCCACCGCCGATGTCGCGCTCGTGCGCGCGCTCTTCGAGACGTGCGGCGTCGTGATCGAAGTTCCCGAAGATCAGATCGACGCGCTGTCGACGATCTCGGGGTCGGGCCCGGCCTATGTCTTCCTGCTGATCGAAGAGCTCACCGAGGCCGCGCGCGACAAGGGGTTCTCGGACGCCGACGCGCGCCTCATGGCCGAGCAGACCTTCATCGGCGCCGCCGCGCTGTTGGATGCCACGGGGGAAGACCCCGCCGAACTGCGCCGCCGCGTCACGAGCCCGAAGGGCACGACCGAGCGCGCCGTGGCCGTCCTGAAGAGCGCGAACCTCGCCGGAGTCCTCTCCGAGGCGACCGACGCCGCGCTCGCTCGCGCGCGCGAACTGGCCGCCGGCGCCTAGACCGCGCGCCTGGCGGCCGTGGGGCCGGTGCGCGGACTGGGTTGTGGGGCATCCTTCATCCGGCCCGAATCGCGCTTATCCTGCCGCGTAACCCCGGTTCGCGACGGATGAACCCGGCGGCTCGCATCCCCCGGGCAGGCCGACGGGGCTCAGCGGTCGAGCGAGGCGAACCGCTCGATGTCGGAGTTCGTGCCCGACACGATGATCAGGTCGTGGTTGGTGACGATCGTGTCGGCCTCGGCGTAGCGGAACGGCTTGCCGGGGCTCTTCACGCCCACCACCGTGACGTTGTACTTCGAGCGCACGCCCGATTCGTTCAGCCCCGTGCCGCGGATGAACTTCGGCGGATACATCTTCGCCAGCACGAAGTCGTCGTCGAAGCGGATGAAGTCGAGCATGCGCCCCGACACGAGGTGCGCGACGCGCTCGCCGGCCTCGCGCTCGGGGTAGATCACGTGGTTCGCGCCCACGCGGGCGAGGATCTTGCCGTGGCTCTGCGAGACGGCCTTCGCCCAGATCTGCGGCACCTTGAGGTCGACGAGGTTCGCCGTGATGAGGACGGATGCCTCGATCGACGACCCCACGGCGACGACCGCCACCTGGAAGTCCTGCGCGCCGATCTGCTTGAGCGCGTCGATGTTCTTGGCATCGGCCTGCACGGTATGCGTGACGCGCTCCGACCACTTCTGCACGAGTTCGAGGCTCTCGTCGATCGCGAGCACCTCGCGATCGAGGCGGTCGAGTTCGCCGGCACACGCGGCGCCGAAGCGGCCGAGACCGATCACCAGGACGGGAGCATCGCTCCTGAGTTGTTCAACCACGGTGCTGCTCAACCAACGATCGGCCTTTCCACGGGCAGCGAGTAGTGCTGCGAACGGGATGTCGCGGCCACGGCCGCGGCGAGAGTCACTGTACCAACGCGCCCCATGAACATCGTCAGCGCGAGCACGTACACGCCCGCGTCGGGCAGGTTCGCGGTGAGGCCCGTCGACAGCCCGACGGTCGCGAAGCCAGAGATCACGTCGAAGAGCACTTCCTCGATCGGGGCGCCCGTGATCTGGCCGATCGTGATGGTCGACAGCGCGACGATCGTCGAGCCCCAGGCCACGACCGACAGGGCCACGCGCTGCACGTCGCTGGGGATGCGCCGGCCGAACGCCTGCACCGACGGGCGGCCCTTCGCCTCTGACCACACGGCCAGGGCGAGCACGGCGAGGGTCGTCACCTTGATGCCGCCGGCGGTGGATGCCGAGCCGCCGCCCACGAACATGAGCATCGATCCGACCACGAGCGACGACCCGTTCAGCTGCGACATGTCGACCACGCTGAACCCGCCCGATCGGGTCATGGCCGACAGGAAGAACGACTGGAAGGTGGTGTCCCAGGCATCCATTCCGCCGAGCGTCTTCGGATTGTTGTACTCGAGCAGCAGGAAGACGGCGGCGCCGACGAAGAACAGGATCACGGTCGTGATGAGCGTCAGCTTGGCGTGCAGCGACCAGCGGCGCAGGTGCAGGTGGTGGCGCCACAGCGTGAAGATCACGGGGAAGCCGATCGAGCCGAGGAAGACCCCCGCCATCAGCACCGTCAGGAAGAAGTAGTCCTGCGCGAAGGGCGCGAGCCCGCCCGCGTTGGGCGTGAAGCCCGTGTTCGTGAACGACATCGCCGCGTAGAACGGTGCCTCCCACAGCGCCGTCAGCGGGTCGACCCCGTTGATCAGCAGCGACGGGTACAGCAGCACCGCGAGCGCGGCCTCGATGACGAGGGTCGAGAGCGCGACCGTGGCGAGCAGCTGGCCGACTTCGCCGAGCCGCACGGTCTGCCCCTCGTTGACGGGCCCGCCGTGCGCGCGCAGCGGGTTGCTGTCACCGGCGGCGAGCAGCTTCGCCCGCAGGCCGAGCCGCTTCGAGATGACGAGGCCGAGGATGGATGCCAGGGTGAGCACACCCAGCGCCCCGACATTGACCCCGATGTAGACGAGCACGTGACCGAACGGCGACCAGTGCGTCGCCATGTCGACGGTCGACAGGCCCGTGACGCAGATCGTCGAGACGGCGGTGAACAGGGCGTCGGCGAAGGGTGTCGTGGTGCCGTCGGCGGCGGCGGCCGGCAACGAGAACAGCGCCGTGAACAGCAGGATCAGGGCCGTGAAGATCAGCACCGCGAAGCGGGGTGGCGACGACATTGCGAGGTCGCGGAGACTATGGCCGATCCGTCTGGCGGAGGTCCCGAGTCGCTGACGTACGCGAGCGGCGACGGTCTCCTCCGTCATGGCCGCCTCCTCGTCGTGTGTCGCCGGCCGGTGCCTCCGGGTCGTTGTCATGGTACTCGGGGCGCGGCGCGCACTAACCTACCTACATGGCGGACATCTTCGACGTGATCGCCGACGGCACCCGTCGGGACATCCTTCAGCTGCTGCGCGAGCGCGCGGCATCCGGTGAGCACGGCACCAGCGTGTCGCACATCGTCGGCGAGTTGGGGGTCAGTCAGCCCACGGTGTCCAAGCATCTGAAGGTGCTGCGCGAGGCCGAACTCGTCTCGGTGCGCGAAGAGGGCCAGCACCGCTACTACAGCCTGTCGACGGCGCCGCTCGATGTCGTGGACGACTGGCTGATTCCGTTCTTCGACGACGGCACCTACGACACCGCCGGGTCTTCGGCCACGACGTTGACGGATTCTGCCGCCGCCGCGGCCGATCTGGTGGGCCGCGCGGCGGCATCCACGAAGCACGCTCTCGACAGCATGCTCAAGCGCATTCCCGGCCGCTGACTGGGTTCACCAGTCACAGAGGTTTACACGCGTCACAGCAAACCCCTAGGGTGAGAGCACTGTACAGCGTGTACGGGGAAGTCCTGGGGAAGTCATCGAGATGTCAGAGTTGTCGGACGTGCGTTTTCTCACCGTCGCCGAGGTGGCGGGACTCATGCGTGTGTCGAAGATGACCGTGTACCGTCTCGTGCACTCCGGAGAGCTTCCCGCCGTGCGTTTCGGGCGCAGCTATCGGGTGCCCGAGACGGCCGTGACGGCCGCACTGCAACGGCCGATCGCCGACGTCGGCTAGACTGTTCTGAGGGCATTTTCGATCGTGCCCGTTCCCGGACGCGCAAAGCCGCGTCCAGACCCCTGACATAGTGAGGTTTTCCGTGGGTTCTGTCATCAAGAAGCGCCGCAAGCGCATGGCGAAGAAGAAGCACCGCAAGCTGCTTCGCAAGACTCGCCACCAGCGTCGCAACAAGAAGTAAACCTTCTTCGCGGCACGTACACCGAGCGCCTGTCCTGTTCCTCGCGAACGGGGACGGGCGCTTCGTGTTTCTCCGTCGGTCACCGGTTCCCGGTCCCCGGTCCCCGAGCCCCGGTCCCCGAGCCTGTCGAGGGGTCGACGGTGGCAGGATGGATGCCGTGACCATCCTCACGATCATCTCGAAGCCCGACTGTCACCTCTGTGACGTGGCGCGAGAGATCGTCGACATCGTCGTCGCGGACCTCCCCGACGACGACCTCACGATCGAAGAGCTCTCGATCGCCGATGACCCCGCGCTGTATGCGCAGTGGTGGGAGAAGATCCCGGTGGTCCTCATCGACGAGCGACTGCACGCCCACTGGCGGCTCGACGCGGCGCGGCTGCGCGCGGCACTCGAGGCCGCGCGAGACGCCCCGGGGGATGCCGCGTCGCTCCGACCCTCGCGGGATGCCGCGTCGCTTCGACCCTCCCGAAAGGAGACCCGATGATCCGTCACGTCGTGGCGTTCAAGATCGCCGCCGATGATCAGGAGACCCGCACGGCGCAGGCGGCCGAGGCCGCACGCCGACTCGAGGCATTGCACGGAGTCGTGCCGACGCTGCGCGCGATGTCCGCCGGCGCCAACGTGGTCTCGCTCGGCCAGAACTGGGACCTCGTGCTCGTCGCCGACT
This sequence comes from Microbacteriaceae bacterium PS02068, assembly GCA_029959325.1. Lineage (GTDB taxonomy): Bacteria > Actinomycetota > Actinomycetes > Actinomycetales > Microbacteriaceae > Microbacterium. Next base: position 13,584 of record JASCPF010000040.1, on the reverse strand, counting down.
TCGACGACGAAGCGGGCCTTCAGGCGTACGTCACGCACCCCGTGCACGAAGAGGTCGCCGCGTACATCGGATCGATCCGATCCGACCGCGTCGCCGTCGACTTCGAGCTCTGAACCGAGCTCCGGGCCCTCAGACCTCGACGACGGGCGCGTCGGGCGCGTTCTTCTTCACCGACTCGATGCCGTTCTGTGCGGCGGCTTTCGACTCGTAGGCCTCGCCGACGGCGATCACCTGGCCATTGCTGGCCTTGAGGCGGAACCGCCACTTGCCGGATGCGTCGGTGTAGAGCTCGAACTTCCCAGCCATGGCTGATCCCTCCGTCGGGCGCCCGTCACGGGTGCCATCCGGGGCTCACGTTAGCGGGCCCCGCGTCGGCGCGGAAGAGTGCGGAAGAGTGTTCAGCCCACCAGCCGAGCGCGCAGCGACGCGAGTTCGGCGTCGGTGAGGCCACCCGAGCGCAGGTAGGCGGCGGAGCCGCCGTGCGTGGCATCCACCCAGTCGAGCGCTGCTTCGATCGCCGCCGGCGGGCTGCCGCCGATGAGCTCTGCGAGGGCCGGCGTGATCGGGACTCCGAAGCGCTCGATCGGGCGCAGCATGGCATCCAGCCACGGCCCGCTCAGGTTAGCGGCCGACTGCGCGTAGTCGGCGACGATCGCGTCGCGCTGCACGCCGACGGCGTCGAGCAGCAGCGCGGTGCACACGCCCGTGCGGTCCTTGCCGGCCGTGCAATGCACGATCACGGCCGGGTGCGCGGGGTCGGGCGGAGCGGCGACCAGGCGGGCGACCGTGGCGAAGGTGCGGGCGCCGCCGGCGAGCATCTGAGTGTAGAGATCGCCGAGCGTGGGCAGTGACGCCATCGCCCGCTCGGCGGCGCGACCGAAGGCCGTGTGATCGCCGAGCGCGCGCGCTTCGACCGCCTCCGTGACGATGTGCGACATCGCACCCTCGAGCAGGGGAAGGTGCTCGTCGCGGATCGCGCGAGCGTCGGGGCGGCGATCGGGCGCAAGGTCGCGTTCAGCCCCCGTCCGGAAGTCGACGATCACGCCGATGGCCGAACCGGCGAGCTCGGCGAGGCCTGCCGGCGTGAGGGCATGCAGCGCGTCTGAGCGGTACAGCACCCCGTACGCCGTGGGCTCGCCCGCCGTGGGCAGGCCGCCGACGTCGCGGAAGTTGACGGCGCCCTCGAGCCCCTGCAGAACGGTCATCGTGACCGCCCCGTCACGGTGCGAGGCGCGTCGGGCCGCGGAAGAGGAACGTGACCTCGCGGATCGAGTCCTGCCCGAGCATGAGCATGAGCACACGGGCCAGGCCCATGCCGAAGCCGCCATGCGGCGGGATGCCGTAGCGGAAGAAGTCGAGGTAGTGCTCGAGGCCCTCGAGCGACAGGCCCTTCTCGAGCGCCTGCGCCTCGAGCACGTCGATGCGGTGCTCGCGCTGCGCGCCGGTCGTGATCTCGGTGCCGCGGAACAGCAGATCGTAGCTGGCCGTGAGGCCCGTCTCGGCATCGCGCATGTGGTAGAACGGCCGGATCTCGGGGTGGTAGTCGGTGATGAAGACGAACTGGTGGCCGTAGGCCTCTTGCACGTAGGCCGAGATCTGGCGCTCGCCCTCGGGGTCGAGATCGCCGTCGGTGCGCGGGATGTCGTAGCCGCGCGCCTTCACGATCTCGCGGGCTTCGGCCAGCGGGATGCGCGGGAACGGCACCGTCGGCACGACCACCTCGACGTCGAAGAGCTCGGCGATCTCGGCGCCGTGCTTGTCCTTGACGGCCTGGAAGGCGAACGCGAGCAGCTCTTCCTGCATCTGCGCGACGTCTTCGTAGGAGTCGATCCACGAGATCTCGGCGTCGATGCTTGTGAACTCCGTCGCGTGGCGGCTCGTGAAGCTCGGGTCGGCGCGGAACACATCGCCGATCTCGAAGACCTTGCCGAACCCGGCGGCCTGCGCCATCTGCTTGAAGTGCTGCGGGCTCTGCGCGAGGTACGCCGTCTGGTCGCCGAAGTACTCGAGCGCGAAGAGCTCGGCGTTGCCCTCGGCGGGCGTCGACATGAGCTTGGGGGAGTGGATCTCGACGTAGTCGCGCTCGACCCAGTAGGTGCGCAGCGCGTGCTCGAACGTCGTCTGGATGCGGAACACGAGGTTGTTGCGCCGCTGGCGCAGGTCGATGAAGCGCCAGTCCATGCGCTTGTCGAGGCCGCTGTCGGCCGCGATGGGCGTTTCGGGCAGAGCAGATGCCGCGATCTCGAGCTGCGCGATCTTGATCTCGACGCCGCCGAGCTTGACGCGCTCGTCGTGCTTGAGCTCGCCGGTGACCGTCAGGAACGTCCCGGTCGACAGCTCGGAGATGAGCGCAGTGCGCGCGAGCGCATCCGCGTCTTGAGCCTCTGCCTCGGGGTCAGGCCGGGTGGCGGGGTTCACGAGCTGCACCGCGCCGGTCTCGTCGCGCAGGATGACGAACTGCACCTTCTTCTGATCGCGGACCGTCTCGACCCATCCGGAGACGGAGACGGGGCCGTCTTCACGGGACTGCAACTGGCTGACGAGAACGCGTTCACTCACGAGAGGTCAGTCTACGGGGGCGCGGATGCCCGCTCACCCGCGCACGGCGGCGGCGATCGCGGCGGGCGACCCGTGCCACGGGGCGCCGTGGCCGGGCAGCACCCACTCGGCGTCGAGGGCCGCGAGGCGGTCGAGGGATGCCTCGGCCAGCGCCGGATCGTCAGTGAAGGGTGCGGGCTGAGCGCCGTGCTGCCCGGTCAGCACGTGGCGGGTGGTCAGGGCATCGCCCACAAACACGGCACCCACGGCGGGGACGTGCACGGCGATGCTGCCCGGCGAATGCCCCGGCATCCCGACGACGACCGGTTCGCCGGGCAGGTCGAGGCGATCGCCGTCCGCGACCTCGCGGACGATCTCGGGGTAACGGGCGCGGAGGCCGCCCTTGCGCAGTCCGTAGCCAAGGAATTGCAGGAACGGAACGATTCGCGCCGGGCCCATCGCGGTCTTGGGTTTCTCTCCGGTGCGTGCGCGCTCCGCGTCCGCGCTGTGCACGAAGACGGGCACGCCGCACTCGCGGCGCAGGCGCTCGGCGAAGCCGATGTGATCGCTGTCGCCGTGCGTCAGGATGAGCCCGCGAATGTCCGAGAGCGGCCGGTCGATCTCGCGCAGCTCGTGCCGCAGGTCTCGCCAGTGCCCGGGCAGGCCCGCGTCGATCAGGGTGATGCCTTCGGGCAGTTCGATCAGGTACGACGCGACCATGTCGCTGCCGAGCCGGTGCAGGTGGGGCGCGAGTCGCATGGTGACCTCCGGGGTCGTCGACGTCGAGATCGGGGTTCTGGCGATAGCTACGATAGATAGCTATGATGGCTAAAGTCAATAGCCTTGGAGGCAAACGTGCCGACTCCCACCCGCGCGAGCCTCGCGCAGATCGTCGACGCCGGCCGCGACATCCTTGAGAGCGCGGGTGCATCCGGGCTCACCATGCAGGCGGTCGCCGACCGGGTGGGGGTGCGGGCCCCGTCGCTCTACAAGAGACTGTCGGATCGCGATGCGCTGCTGCGCGCGGTCGCGTACGCGACGATCGACGATCTGACGGCCCGCTTGGAGGCGGCGAATGGAGGCATCCCCTCGCTTGCGCGCACGTACCGCGACTTCGCGCATGACCGACCGGAAGGGTTCCGCCTGATGTCGACGGCGGAGCTGCCGGTCGAGGCGCTGCGGCTGCCTGTGGAACCGCTGCTGCGCGCCTGCACGCAGACCGTCGGCGAGGAACACGCATTGGATGCCGCGCGGTTCGCGGTCGCGTGGATGACGGGGTTCCTGCACATGGAGCTCTCCGGAGCCTTCCGGCTCGGCGGCGATGTCGACGGCGCCTTCGAATACGGCCTGCGCCGGCTGGTCGCGAGCCTGGAAGCCTGACCGGTCAGGCGCCACTCAGGCTCTCGTAACCTGCGCCGCCTACCGTCGAGGTCATGACGACTGCGGACGGATCCTGGCTCACCGCCCTCGTCGACGGAGTCGTCGGCCTCATGGACATCATCGGCGCGCCGGGCGCGGGGCTCGCGATCGCGCTCGAGAATCTCTTCCCGCCGCTGCCGAGCGAAGTCATCCTGCCGATGGCGGGGCTCGCGGCATCGCGCGGCTCGTTCACGCTGGTCGAGGCGCTCCTCTGGACGACGGCGGGGTCGATCGTCGGCGCGTTCGCGCTCTACGGCATCGGCGCCTGGCTCGGCCTCGGGCGGCTGCGCGCGCTCGTGGCGCGCATGCCCCTGTTGAGCGTCGACGACGTCGACCGCACGGTGGCCTGGTTCGCGAAGCACGGCGGCAAGGCTGTGTTCTTCGGGCGGATGCTCCCGATCTTCCGGAGCCTCATCTCGATCCCCGCCGGCGTGACGCGGATGCCGCTGTGGCGCTTCGGTCTTCTGACGGCGGCCGGCTCGCTCATCTGGAACAGCGTCTTCGTGCTGTCGGGCTATCTCCTGGGCGATCAGTGGCACGTGGTCGAGGAGTACGCCGGCATCCTGCAGTACGCCGTGATCGCGGCCGCCGCCGGCGCTCTCGTCTGGTTCACGGTGACGCGCGTGCGCCGGCTGCGGCGCGCTGTGGACGGCGACCCCGCCTGAGCGACCCGTTGGGGTAGCGTCAGCGCATGAGCCCCGCCGCCGGAACAGGCATGCCGCTGCGCGACTATCGCATTCACCGCTACGTCAACGCGTTCTGCCCGCGCTGCCACGAGGAAGACCCCGAGCGGCCCCTGTCAGAGGTCCGCCGGCTGTCGGGCTGGCTCGCCGACCGCGACGGGACGATCTGGCTCGAACGCGGATGCCCCGACCACGGGCTCGTCCGCACGCTCTATGACGAGTCGGCCGAGATCCTCACCTACCTCGAGCAGTGGACCGCCCCGACGAAGGTGCACGGCCCCGACCTGATCGGCAACTTCAAGCCCGTGCCCTCGGCCTACGAAGACGGCCTGCCGCAGATGCAGACGCAGCACACGTGCATCCTGCTCGAAGACCTCACCGACCACTGCAACCTGCGCTGCCCGACGTGCTTCGCCGAGTCGGGCCCGGCCGCGAGCGCCGTCGCGCCGCTGGCCGCGGTCTTGGCATCCGTCGACGCGCGCCTGTCGCGTGAGAACGGCCGCATCGACGTGCTCATGCTCTCGGGCGGCGAGCCGACGCTCTATCCGTGGCTCGAGCAGCTGCTCGAGCAGCTGGTGGCTCGCCCCGTCGTGCGCATCCTGCTGAACTCGAACGGGCTCCGCATCGCGCAGGACGACGGCCTCGTTGAGACGCTCAAGAAGCACCGCGAACGGGTCGAGGTGTATCTGCAGTACGACGGCGAGTCGGCCGAGGCATCCGCCTTCCACCGCGGCGCCGACATCCGTCGCTTCAAAGAGCGCGCGCTCGAGCGGCTGTCGGGGGCGGGCGTCTTCACGACGCTCACGATGACCGCCGCGCTCGGCGTGAACGACGGCGAGATCGGCGACGTCATCCGTCGCGCCATGGCGACGCCGTACGTCGGCGGCGTGACGATCCAACCCGTGTTCGGGTCGGGCCGGTCGGCGGGCATCGATCCCGACGCTCGCCTCACCCACACCGGGGTCCTGGCGCGGCTCGGCCCGCAGACCGATGACCTCATCACGTGGCGCGACCTCACGGCGCTGCCGTGCAGTCACCCGCACTGCTGCTCGGTGGGCTACTTCCTCAAAGACGACGCGGGCGACTGGAAGTCGCTCGTCGGGCTCATCGGCCACGACCGGCTGAAGGAGTTCCTCGACCTCAACCCCGACCTGCTGGCCAACCGCATCGCCGACTCGAACGTCAACAAGGCGATCCGCGACGTCGTGAAGAACTCGCTGCTCGACCTGCTGAGCGAGCAGTCGTCGCTCTCGCATCCGTCGATGACCGACATCTGGCGCGACATCTGCGTGAACTGCGACCTCGGCATCGGCACGCTCGCGACCCTCGCCGCCTCGAAGCTGCCCGGTCAGCATCAGCGCCTCCGCCGCATGCTGGCCGATCGCGTGCTGCGCATCACGGTGAAGCCGTTCATGGACATCAACACCATGATCGAAGAGCGCCTGACGCAGTGCTGCGTGCACGTCGCGACGGTCAACGAGACCACCGATGCGCACCAGTGCGCGCCGTTCTGCGCCGTGCAGGCGTGGGCACCGCTCGCGCGCACCCGCATCTCGACCGCGACGGGCGGACGGGGCCTGCTCGAGGTGACGCCGGTATGACCGCCGAGTACGGGCACCTGAATCAGCGGGATGCCTCGGTGCCCGACGCCACCGCGCCGTTCGACCCGCTGCGGCTGTGCGTGTTCACGACCATCGCGGTGATCGCGGCCCTCGCCGGGCCGCTCGCGGTGCTCGCCTTCGCCGCCGTCGCGATCACCGGCTACAGCCGCGCCCGGCGCGCGGGGCTGCTGCGCTCGCGCTGCAAGCTCGGCGCGACCCGCAACGTGCTGATCTATCTGTGGGTCGTCGCTGTGCTTGCCGTGGCGGCCGTGCCGCTGTGGATCATGATGTGGGCCAAGGTTCTGGGCTGAGCCGTGTTCCCGACGCTTCAGGACCTCGCCCCGTGGCTGCCGCCGATCGAGACGCACGGGTTCTTCGTGGCGCTCGGTCTCGGCGCCGCCGGCGTCGTGTTCCTGATCGAGAAGCGCCGCCGCGGGGTGACCGACCCGCGCATCCCGTACCTCGTGCTCGGGGCCCTCGTCGGCGCAGCGCTGCTGTCGCGGCTCGGCACCTGGGCGCAGCACCTCGATCCCTCCCGCAACCTGAGCCTCGTCGACCAGCTGCTGCACGGCAACGCGTCGATGCTGTCGGCCCTCGTCGGCGCGTGGCTCGGTGTCCATGTCGCGAAGCGCATCGTCCGCTACCCCGAGCGCACGGGCGACCTGTTCGCGCCCGCCGTCGCCCTCGCGATGGCGATCGGCCGGATCGGATGCCTGCTCACCGAACGCCCGGGCACGCCGACGGGCGCGGGCTGGGGCATCGTGCTGAGCCCCGAGGCCGCGGCGCGCGTGGGTTCGCCCGCGGGCGTGCCCCTGCACCCGAGCTTCGTCTACGAGATCGTGTTCCACCTCGCGGCCTTCGCCGTGCTGTGGTTCTGGCTGCGGCGCCGGCCGATCGCGGCGGGCGAGACCCTGACCCTCTACATCGCGGCCTACGGCCTCTTCCGCTTCGGCGTCGAGTTCGTGCGCGGCAACGACGTCGCGTGGTCGATCTTCACGCGGCCGCAGCTCTTCCTGCTGGTGACGATCCCGATCCTGCTCGTCCGCATCGCCGTCATGGCGCGGCGCGGCGATCTCGGCTCGGGCGCCCCGCTCCCTTCCCTGCGCACGACGAGGACGGTGCCCCATGACCAACCCGCCTGACGTTCCGCCACCGCCGTATGGGCCGCCCCCGGGCCCTCCGCCGGGCGACGGGCCGCCGCCGGGGCCACCGTACGGGCCGCCGTCGGGCCCTCCGCCGTACGGGCCGCCGTCCGGTCCGCCGGGCCCCCCTCTGGGAATCGGCGCCGGTGTCGGCATCGGCTGTGGGGCGCATGTCCTCGCCCTCCTGATCCTGCTCACCGCCGGTCTCTCCAGCGGGCTGTTCGGATTCATCGGGCCTTTTCTGGTCGTCGCGCTGGTGGCTGTCGTGATGATGTTCTTCACGCCGACGCGCCGCGTCGCGACGGGCATGCTCATCGTCTGCGCCGCGGCGTGGATCGTCGTGCTCGGTCCGTGTCTGGCGCTCCTCTCAGGAAGCTTCAACTGACCCGGTCCCTGAGCCTGTCGAAGGGCTCTCAGCCCGTCCACAAGCGCGCCGCCCGTAGACTGGGCGGGTGCCCGCCGACCGCCTCCATCTCGTGCGCCACGGGGAGGTTCACAACCCCACGCGCGTGCTGTACGGGCGGCTGCCGAACTTCCGCCTGTCGGACGACGGGCGTCGCATGGCACGTGCCGCCGCCGAGTACGTGCGCGACCAGGATCGACCGGTCAGCGCGCTCTACGCCTCGCCGCTGCAGCGCACGAGGGAGTCTGCTGAGCCGTTCACCGAGCTCTTCGGCCTCACCCCGGTGATCGACGAGCGCGTCATCGAGCCCACGAACGTCTTCGAGGGCAAGGTGATGCGCCGCGCCGTGCTGAATCCCGCGAACTGGCGCTACTTCCGGGGCCCCGAGATCCCCACGTGGGGCGAGCCGTACCTCGAGGTCGTCGCGCGGATGGATGCCGCGATGCGGGATGCCTGGAACACCTCCGACGGCGGCGACGTCGTCATCGTGTCGCACCAGCTGCCGATCTGGATCACGCACCTCGCCGTCGCGGGCGACGCGCTGCGCCACGACCCGCGGCGGCGCCGCTGCGCCCTCTCGAGCATCACGAGCTTCGAGCGGCGCGGCGACGAGTGGCGCGAAGTGTCGTACGCCGAGCCGGCCACGACCTCCGGCGCCGTGGATGTGGGGGCAGTCTGATGCGGAAGGTCATGGCATCCGTCGCCGCCCTCGCGCTCGCGCTGACGCTCGCCGCGTGCACGAGCCCGAACGACGGGCTCATCGACAATTACAAGCAGGGCGGCGACACCGGCTTCATCTCGGGTGACGGCCGCGTGCAGGAGATTCCGGCGGACCAACGCGGCGGTGCCGTGGAGTTCACCGGCACCGCGGTCGACGGCTCGACGGTCAGCAGCGCCGACTACGCCGACACGGTGCTCGTGCTCAACTTCTGGTACGCCCAATGCGGGCCGTGCCGTGCTGAGGCGCCCACCCTGAAAGAGACCTATCAGGCGGTGCAGCCCGCTGGTGCGAAGTTCCTCGGCGTCAACATCTACGACGGCCCCGAGCAGGCGACCTCGTTCGAGAAGAAGTACGGCATCAGCTACCCCTCGCTGCTCGCGAAGGACGACGCCGACCTGAAGCTCGCCTTCGCCGACTGGACTCCGCTGCAGGCGGTGCCCATCACCCTCGTTCTGGACACGCAGGGGCGCGTCGCCGCGCGCTTCGTCGGCCAGATAGAGAGTGCCTCGATCCTCAAGACGATCGTGAACGACGTGCTCGCGGAGAAGTCGTGAGGCCGCGCTCGTGAACGCGGGATCGATCGTCTTCGACGGCGCGCTGTGGTTGGCGATCCCGATCGCGATGCTCGCGGGGCTGATCTCGTTCGTCTCGCCGTGCGTGCTGCCGCTCGTCCCCGGCTATCTGGGGTTCCTCGGCGGTGCGACGACCGGGCGGGGCGGGGCATCCACTCGGTCGAACCGCGCGTCTGGCCGCGGCAGGCTGCTGCTGGGCGTCGCGCTGTTCATCGCCGGCTTCACCCTGGTCTTCGTGGCGATGGGCGTGCTGGCCGGCACGCTCGGCCGGTTCTTCATCCAGTATCAGGATGCCCTGACGCGCATCCTCGGCGTCGTCGTGATCATCATGGGCCTGGTGTTCCTCGGCGTCTTCGGGTTCGCGCAGCGCACCGTCAAGCCGCAGGTGCGCGGCGGACTCGGGCTCATCGGCGCGCCGCTGCTCGGCATCGCGATGGGCATCGGCTGGGCGCCGTGCATCGGGCCGACCTATGCGTCGATCCTGTCGATCTCGCTGACGCAGGCCGATCCCTGGCGGGCGGTGCTGCTCGCCGTCGCGTATTCGCTGGGCCTGGGCATCCCGTTCCTGCTGCTCGCCGTCGGCTTCGGCTGGGCGACGCGATCGGTCGCATTCCTGCGTCGGCATATCCGCGCCGTGAACATCATCGGAGGTCTTCTGCTCGTGGTGCTCGGCGTGCTCATGGTCACGGGAGTGTGGACGGCGCTCATGTCGAACCTGCAGGGGGTGATCGCCGGTGTCGAACTCCCGCTCTGACGCGCCCGAGACATCCCCCGCGGTCCCTGAGCGTGTCGCGCTCCCTGAGTCCGTCGCGGTCCCTGAGTCCGTCGCGGTCCCTGACCTTGTCGAAGGGTCGTCCGGCGACCCGCTGCGCCCGTCCGATCACGCCGACGCACCTCGACAAGCTCGGCAACCGGACAATGCCCCGCTCGGCATCGTGGGGTGGCTGCGCTGGGGTTGGCGGCAGCTGACCAGCATGCGCACGGCGCTCGTGCTGCTGCTGCTGCTCGCGATCGCGGCGATTCCGGGTTCGATCGTGCCGCAGCGTACGGCCGACCCGAACGGCGTCATCGACTTCAAGTCGAAGAACCCGGGCCTGTATCCCGTCTACGACACGCTGCAGCTGTTCGACGTGTACTCGTCGGCGTGGTTCTCGGCGATCTACATCCTGCTGTTCATCTCGCTGATCGGCTGTGTGATCCCGCGCACCAAGCACCACTGGAAGGCCCTGCGCGCGCGCCCGCCGCGCACGCCCGCGCGGCTCTCGCGGCTGGACGATCACGCTGAGTCGGTGCGCACGGTGGTCGACGGGCAGGATGCCTCGGCCGAGGCATCCCACGCCATCGACCTCGCGCAGGCGCAACTGCGCAAGGCGGGCTACCGCGTGGAAAGGTACGACACCGCTGCGGCCGGGAACCGCCCGGCCGTGTTCAGCGTCTCGGCCGAGCGCGGCTATGCGCGCGAGACCGGCAATCTCGTCTTCCACGCGGCGCTCGTGGGCGTGCTGATCTCGGTCGGCGTCGGCGGTGGACTCACCTACACGGGCCAGACCGTCATCGCCGAAGGCGACAGCTTCGTGAACTCGCTGGGCCTCGGCTACACCTCGTTCAACCCGGGGCGCTTCGTCGACACCGAGCACCTGTCGCCGTACACACTCACCCTCGACAGCTTCGACGTCTCGTACGTGCCGGTCGGCCAGGCCGGTCAGGGCATGGCCGGCGACTTCTCCGCGAATCTGACGACGCGCGAGCCCGGCCACGATGCCGAGAAGCAGAGCGTGCGGGTCAACCACCCGCTGAACATGGCGGGAGACCGCGTGTACCTGATGGGCAACGGCTACGCGCCGACCATCACGGTGCGAAACCCCGCGGGCGATGTGGTCTATCGCGAAGACGTCGAGTTCCTGCCGCAGGACGCGAACATGACCTCGCTCGGCGTGGTCAAGGTGGCCGATGGGCTGTCGTCTCAGGTCGGTCTCGTCGGGTTCTTCTATCCGACGGCGGCGACGCTGCACTCCGGGGCGTTCACGTCGGCGTACCCGGCGCTGGCCAATCCGCTGCTGACCGTCGACGTGTACGTGGGTGATCTCGGCATCGACGACGGCACCCCGCGGAACGTCTACGCCCTCGACACCACCGGGATGACGCAGCTCACCGGTCGCGCGATCGGGGTCGAGTCGCTCAAGCTCGAGCCGGGGAAGACCGTGGCCCTGCCGAACGGCCTGGGCACGATCACCTTCGAAGACAACACCGCGAACGGCGGTGCCGAAGCCGTGAAGCGTTACGTGTCGCTCTCGATCCACCGTGACGTGGGCGCGCCGTTCGTGCTGTTCTTCGCCGTGGTCGCGCTGCTGGGCCTCGTCGCCGGGCTCTTCGTGCCGCGCCGCCGCATGTGGGTCAAGGCGACGCCGTCGGGCGACAGCGTGCGCTTCGAGTACGCCGGCCTCGCCCGGGGTGAAGACCCCGCGATCGCGGTCGCGGTCGCCGACCTGCAGCGCGGGCACGAGGCATCCCTCGGCGATGGCGCCGCGCGCGCCGCGCGCGCCGCGCGCTGAGCCGCGGCATTGCGTTCGTGGCAACGCGCAGCGTGCGAGGCATTCCTCTCGGCCGCCCTGCGCTGTGAGCCACAGTGTTCGCGGTGAGACACAGTGCGTCACGCTGTGTTTCAGCGGGAAGGGTGTGGTTCGTGACCGGGGTGCGCGCGAGGGCGTTCCGCCAGAGGTGAGGCGCGCCCTCCGTGGCGAGCCACAGCGTTCGCGGCGAGCCACAGCGTTCGCGGCGAGCCACAGCGTTCGCGGCGAGCCACAGCGGCCGCGCTGAGGCTCAGCGCACGTGGCACCCCTCGCAGGCTGTGCGCCCTGAGCCACAGCGTCCGTGCTGAGACACAGTGCGTCACGCTGTGTCTCAGCGGGAATGGTGTGGCTCGTCGCCAGCCATCTCCCGCCTTAGCCCGCCCCCGCCCGCCACCCGCCCGCCACCCGCACCCCGCCCGCCACCCGCACCCTCCGCCACCGCGGCCCCCGCGTAGACTTACCCCCATGCCCGCAGCCGAATTCTCGCTCGATTCCGTGTCGGTCCTGCTGGTCTGGACGGCCATCGCGATCTATGCGCTCGCGTTCATCGCGTACGCGGTCGATCTGGCGCGTCGCTCGGACCTGGCACTGAAGGCGAAGGATGCCGCGCCCGCCCGCGAACTCGTCGGCGCGGCCGCGCGCGCGGGTGGTGCGGGGGAGACCGCATCGGGGTCGTCGATCGCTGCGATCCGGGCGCAGGAAGACGCCGCCAAGGCCGACCTCGAGGCGCGGCCGGGCGCCCGTAAGCGCTACGTCTGGGCCCGCATCGGCACCTCGCTGACGGTGCTCGGGTTCCTCTTCCACGTCGCCGCCGACATCACTCGCGGTATCGCGGCGGGGCGCGTGCCGTGGTCGAACATGTACGAGTTCGCACTCACCGGCACCATGCTGATCGTCGCGGTGTACCTCGTCGTGCTGCTCAAGTACGACCTGAGATTCCTCGGCACGTTCATCACGGGGCTGGTCACGGTGCTGTTGGGAGCGACGGCGATCTGGTTCTACACCGTCGTCGTGCCGCTGTCGGATCCGCTCAAGAGCGTGTGGCTCGTCATCCACGTGTTCGTCGCGTCGCTCGCGACCGCGCTGTTCGCCCTCGCCTTCGCCCTCTCGGTCATGCAGCTGCTGCAGGCGCGCCGCGAGCGCCTGGCGATCGCCGCCGACGAGGCATCCGGCTACGAAGCCCTCGCCGATACCGGCGCCGGCAAGCCTGCCGTGAACCCTGATATCAAGAGCGGCCCGCGGTTCCTGCGCACGCTGCCCTCGGCCGACGCCCTCGAGTCGCTCGCCTATCGGTTCGCGATCATCGGCTTCATCTTCTGGACCTTCACCCTCATCGCCGGATCGGTCTGGGCGAATGATGCCTGGGGTCGCTATTGGGGCTTCGACACCAAGGAAGTCTGGACCTTCGTGATCTGGGTGCTCTACGCGGGCTACATCCACGCGCGCGCGACGCGCGGCTGGCGCGGCACACGCTCAGCGTGGCTCTCGATCATCGGATTCAGCGCCGTGATGTTCAACTTCACGATCGTGAACATGTTCTTCAAGGGCCTGCACGTCTACAGCGGCCTGAGCTGAGGATCACCGCGCACCCCGCCGCCTGCGCGACGAGGCATCCTTGGCCGCCAGCCGCGTCGAGTTGGCGAGACATGCGGGTTCAGTGCGGGCGTCCTCGCGTGTTGCGCCGACTTCGCGTGAGTGCGCGGTACTCGATACTGCCGAGTGGGCGCGAAATGCGGTTTCGCGGCGCGGGTTTCGGCGTGTTGCGCCAACTCTGTCTGGCCGAGGGGTCGGTCCGCTGCGCGAAGTTGTCGAGACACGCGGCTTCGGGGCCGCGTGTTGCGCCAACTTTGCTTGGTCGGGCACCGCCCCCGCCGCCCGCGCCGCGCAAAGCCGCGCCGCGCACAGCCGCGCCGCGCGCACCGCGCACAGCCACGC
>JASCPF010000003.1 GCA_029959325.1 Microbacteriaceae bacterium PS02068 | reverse complement strand
GACGGCGCCGGCACGCACGACGGCGCCGGCAAAGAGCACCACGACGGCAAGCCGGCGCCCGCGCGCCGCCGCCGTCGTCGTCGCGGCGGCTCCGGCGCCGGGGCACCCACCGCGAGCGTCTGACCCGTCACGGGCGACATACCGCGACGCACTGGCGTTGGGGATACGCCTCGATCGCTTACAGTGAACGAAGGCGACGATGTGTCGCTTCCGACTTTCTGAAAGGCAAGCCATGCGCTTCATCGACGCCACCGTGGAATACCACGGATTCTGGGGCTCGTTCTGGGACCTCATCTGGTGGTTCCTCGCGGTGTTCATCTTCGTCGCCTACCTGATGGCGCTGTTCAGCATCATCAGCGACATCTTCCGCGACCGGAACCTCGGCGGCGGCTGGAAGGCCCTCTGGATCTTCTTCCTGGTCTTCTTCCCCATCGTCACGGCGCTGGTCTACCTGATCGCGCGCGGCAAGGGCATGGGCGAGCGTCAGGCCGCGGCCGTGCAGCAGTACAAGACGGCACAGGACGACTACATCAAGTCGGTGGCGGGCACGAGCCCTGCCGACCAGATCGCTCAGGCCAAGGGGCTGCTCGACTCGGGTGCGATCTCGCAGGCCGAGTACGACGCTCTGAAGGCGAAGGCCCTGGCCTGATCTGACCTCAGCGACGGCGGCGCCCTCGTCTTCCCCTCACGGGAAGACGGGGGCGCTTCCCGTTCCGCGCGCGATGATGCGCTCGACCATCGCGTCGGCCGTCGTGTGCTCACCGGGCTGATTAGGCTTGCCCACGCCGTGATAGTCGCTGGATCCGGTCACGATGAGGTCGCGGTCCCGCACGAGCGACCGCAGCTCGCCGAGCGCGGGCTCGACGTTCTCGCGATGACCCAGCTCGAACCCCGCGAGGCCCGCATCGAGCATGCGGTCGACGAGGCGCGGCGGCAGCAGCCCCGCGCGCCCCGCGGGGTGCGCGATGATCGGGACTCCCCCGGCATCGGCGACGATCCGCACGGCCGTGACGGGGTCGGGCGCGTACAGGGCGACGTAGTACTCGCCGCTCGGATGCAGGATGTCGGCGAACGCCTCACCGCGGTCGCGCACCACGCCTTTCGCGACGAGCGCGTCGGCCAGGTGCGGGCGCCCCACCGTCGCGCCGTCGGCCGTCTGCTCGACGATGTCGTCCCAGTTGAGGTCGTAGTCGCGCCCGATGCGGTCGGCCATCTCACGCGCTCGCGTCAGGCGCGAGGAGCGGATGCGGTCGGTCAACGCGCGCAGGTCTGCGTCATCGGCGTCGAACAGGTAGCCGAGCACGTGCACGCTCCGCCACTCGTGCCGCGCCGAGAGCTCCATGCCCGGGATCAGCGTCATCTGGAGCGAGGTGGATGCCTCGGCAGCCTCGGCCCAGCCCGACGTCGTGTCGTGATCGGTGAGCGCCAGGGTCCGCAGACCCGCTGCATGCGCCGCCGCGACGACCCGAGCGGGTGGCTCTGTGCCGTCGGAATGGTCCGAGTGCATGTGCAGATCACTCGGCCCGTGGAACATCCTGTGCGCCGACATGTTCCGAGCGTATCCGTCCTGCGGCCGGGCGCGGTTTCCGTGCTTTCCCAGCCTGCTCCCGTAGAGTCGCGGCGTGCTGCGCCTGTTCGGAATCCTCGTGACCGTCGTGGCGGCGATCTCGGCGGCGATCCTCACCTGGCCGCAGTTCTTCCGCCTCGAGCGCACCTTCCCGTTCGCACAGATCGTGTCGCTGCGCGCGGTGGTGGTGGTCGCGTTCGCCGCCCTGTTCGTGCTCGCGCTGCTGCTCGCCCTCGCCCGGCCGATCCGGGGCTTCGCCGCGTCGATCGCCGTGATCGCCGTGATCGCCGTGATCGCGAACGGGGGCATCCTGCTCGCACGTGGCACCGGCGGCGACGGCCTGCCGGCGAAGACCGACGCGTCGGTGCGCGTGATGACCTGGAACACAGCCGGAAACGCCACGGACGCACTCCTCATCGCCCAGACCGCCGTCGCCATGGAGGCCGACATCGTCGCCCTGCCCGAGACGACGATCGAGACGGGTGAGGCCGTCGCCGTCGCCATGCGCGAGATGGGCTCGCCGATGTGGGCCCACCACGAGAACTTCGGCGAGCGCGAGGACTACCCCGACTGGGCATCCAACTCGACGACCCTGCTGATCTCACCCGCCCTCGGCGACTACTCGGTCATCGAGTCGACCTCCGACGGCACGAGCAACACCTCGCAGGTGCCGACCGTCGTCGCGATGCCGGTGAACGGAACGGGACCGGCCATCGTCGCGGTGCACGCCGTCGCGCCCCGCCAGTCGTTCATGGCCGATTGGCGCGCTGACCTGCAGTGGCTGGCCGATCAGTGCGCCAGCGCGAACGTGATCATGGCGGGCGACTTCAACGCCACGGTCGACAACATGGATCGCCTCGGGGCGGACGGGGGCACCCTGGGTCGGTGCCACGATGCGGCCGTCGCCACCGGCAGCGGCGCGGTCGGCACCTGGACGACCGCGTGGCCGCCCCTCTTGGGCACCCCCATCGACCACGTCTTGGCAACGGATGCCTGGACGCCGACCGGCTCGGTCGTACTCGGTTCGCTGGATCAGAGCGGCAGCGACCATCGCCCGCTCGTGGTGCAGCTCGAGCCGGCGGCCGGGTGATCCCTGACCCGCAAAGTGGGAGACTGGGACGATGAGCACGGACGAGACCAAGACCATCGCCGCTGAGACCTCCGCTGAAACCTCCGCGGCGCCGGCAGAGAACCAGAACCGCAAGCAGCCGTTCCCGAAGGGCTTCCTCGAGACGATCTCGACCGGCTGGGCCGATCGGCCCGAGCAGCTGCCGAGCGAGCGTGCGCAGGCCGCGTACGCTGCGGCGCGTCGGGACGCCGTGTCGGCCGCGTTCCCCGGCCAGCGTCTCGTGGTGCCCGCGGGCTCATACAAGCAGCGCTCGAACGACACCGACTACCCGTTCCGCGCCCACTCGGCGTTCGCACACCTGACCGGGTGGGCGAGCGACGCGGTGCCCGACTCTGTGCTCGTGTTCGAGCCGGTCCCGGGCGGCGGCCACGACGCGACGCTCTACCTTCGTGAGCGCGCCGACCGCACGACCGCCGAGTTCTACGGCGACGCCACGATCGGCGAGTTCTGGATCGGCCCGCGGCCGGCGCTGGCCGGCGTGGCATCCGACCTGGGCGTCGCGACCGCGCACATCGACGACTTCGAGGCCCGCCCGGGCGACCTCGTGCTCGACGAGGACGACGACCTCACGCGATTCGTCTCTGAGCTTCGCCTGGTGAAGGATGCCTACGAGATCGAGCAGCTGCGCCTCGCCGTCGAGGTCACGGCTCGCGGATTCGACGACATCGTGGCCGACCTGCCGCGCATCATCGCGACGCCGCGCGGCGAGCGCGCGGTCGAGGGCATCTTCCACCACCGCGCCCGCGTCGAGGGCAACGGCGAGGGCTACGACACCATCGCGGCATCCGGCCCACACGCGTGCTACCTGCACTGGACGCGCAACGACGGCGCCGTGGTGCCGGGCGATCTGATCCTCGTCGACGCCGGCGTCGAGGTCGACAGCCTGTACACGGCCGACATCACGCGCACCCTGCCCGTGTCGGGGACGTTCACCGCCGTGCAGCGCACCATCTACGAGACCGTGCGCGAGGCCGCCGACGCCGCCTTCGCGGTCGCGAAGCCCGGTGTGAAGTTCCGCGCCGTGCACGAGGCGGCGATGGCGGTCATCGCACAGCGCACGGCCGAGTGGGGGCTGCTGCCGGTCACCGCCGACGAGGCGCTCGACGCCGACACCGGCGGCCAGCACCGGCGCTACATGGTGCACGGCACGTCGCACCACCTCGGCATCGACGTGCACGACTGCGCCCAGGCGCGGCGCGACATGTACTACGACGGGCTGCTGGAAGAGGGCATGGTCTTCACGATCGAGCCCGGGCTGTACTTCCAGATCGATGACCTGACCGTGCCCGAGGAGTTCCGCGGCATCGGCGTGCGCATCGAGGACGACGTGCTCGTCACCGCCGACGGCGTCGAGAACCTGTCGGCGGCGATCCCCCGCACGGCCGACGAGATCGAAGCCTGGATCGCGCGCCTCTCGGCCTGATCTCGCGCGGCGCGCCCGACGCGCGGCGCCCGGCGCCGCCCGGCGCGCGTCACTTCGTCGGAGATTCGCCTAACGTCGGAGGGTCCTGGCGGCCGATCTCCGACGAAGCGCGGATCTCCGACGAAGCGCAAGACCGCCGCGCTACAGGCGCGCGCAGCCACGGGACGACGGATGCCCCGAGCTCGGCCCCGATCGCGTCGGCGGGCCGACGCCGCCCCTTCACCTCGAAGGAATGTCCGCCACCGGGCATCCACAGGATCTCGGCGTCGGGGCTGGTCGCCACTGCAGCCTCGAACTGGTCGAGCGGCTGGATGAACGGGTCGATGTCGCCCTCGACGAACAGCTGCGGGGCGCTGACGCGCGCCAAGTGCTCACCCCGCGGGGATTCGGGCTTGCCGGGCGGGTGGAACGGGTAGCCGAGATACACCAGCGCGGCGGGCGCGATCAGACCTTCGGCCGCTGCCATCGAAGCCATGCGTCCGCCGTAGGACTTGCCCGCGGCGATCTGTGGGATGCCGGGGACTGCCGCTTCGAGTTCGTGCATCACGGCGGTCCACGTCGCCAGCGCGTGGGCCGGCGGCCCGGGCATCCGTCTGCCTGCCTCGAGGTACGGGAACACGAAACGCATCGTCGCGATGCCCTCGGCCCGCAGGGCGGCGGCGAAGCCGACCAGGAACGGGTGGTCCATGCCCGCTCCCGCACCGTGCGCGAGCGCAAGAGCCGCCCAGGGCGCGCCGGCCGGCATCTCGAGCTGCGCCGATACGGTGACCTCCCCCGCGGGGAGCGGCACCGCGATGCGCATCACGGAAGGGCGGGGCCGGGGGCGGGCTGTTCCGGAGCGGAATCGCCCTCGCCGGGAGCCTGCTCGGGGGAAGGCGGGGAAGGCGGGGCATCGGGGCCGGGCGCCGGGCGCGCGCCGGGGTCGATCCGCTCGCCGTACTGCGGCGGCGAGGACAGATCCACAGCCGGGGCGACAGGCGCCGTGGGCGCGACGGCGCGGCCCACGATCTCGCGCGCGCGGTGCAGGCTGTTGGGCAGCACGGTCACTTCGTATCGGTCGGCGAGCACCTGCGTCACCGACGTGAAATCGCGGCGGCGGCGCAGCAGGGCATACGACACGATGCTGAGCAGCATGCCGATCGCGATGCCGACGAACATCACGCCGACGAAAAGCTGGATCGCGGCGTTGGGAGTGCCGAGCACGAAGATCGCCGAGAAGAGCAGACCGAGCAGGATGCCGTTGATCGCTCCCGAGCGCGCCGCGGCGGCGTACCCCAGCTTGCCCGTCACCGTCTCGACCGAGCGCAGACCGTGGCCGACGATCGCGATGTCGCGTGCGGGCACATCAGCCGCGATCAGCTGCGACACGGCCTGCTGGGCGCCCTGATACGTCGCGAAGTCGGCGATCTTCTCGCCGTGCTCCTGCGGGGTGCCGCCCATCATGCTCACTCCTCCATCTTGTCACGGGCACCGCTGCCGGAGCTCCCCCGAACTCCTCCCGAGGTCCCGGCGCGCGGGCACCGGCGGACTACGCTGGTCAGGTGAGTACGCAGAGGGTTTTCGTGGCACGCCTGGTGGGCTGCACCGTTTTCGACCCCGCGGGCGACCGGCTCGGCAAAGTCCGTGACGTCGTCGTCATCTACCGAAAAAGCGACCCGCCCCGCGTGGTCGGTCTGGTGGTCGAGATTCCCGGCCGCCGTCACGTGTTCCTCTCGATCGGGCGCGTGACCTCAATCGTCACCGGTCAGGTGATCACCACCGGGCTCATCAACGTGCGGCGCTTCCAGCCGCGCGGCGGCGAGGTGCGCGTGATGACCGAGATGCTCGGCCGCAAGGTGTTCTTCACCGACGGGTCGGGGCAGGCAGTGATCGAGGATGTCGCGATCGAGCGCAACCGGCTCGGCGAATGGGACATCGGGCAGCTGTTCCTGCGCAAGCCCAAGACGACGGCCTCGCCGTTCGGCAAGGGACCGACCACGTTCGCCGACTGGCAGAACGTGCGCGAGCAGCTCTCGACCGGTGAAGCGCAGTCGGCCGAGCAACTGGTCGCCACCTATTCCGAGCTCAAGCCCGCCGACCTCGCCAACACCCTGCTCGATCTGCCCGACGAGCGTCTGCTCGAAGTCGCCGAAGAGCTCAGTGACGATCGCCTCGCCGACGCGCTGGAAGAGATGCCGGAAGACGACCAGGTGCACATCCTGGAAGCTCTCGGCGACGAGCGCGCCGCCGACATCCTCGACCAGATGGAGCCCGACGACGCCGCCGACGTCCTGGCCCAGCTGCCCGAGGACCAGCGCGAAGAGCTGCTCGAACTCATGGAGCCCGAAGAGGCCGAGGACGTCCGCGCCCTGCTGAAGTACGGGCCCGACACCGCCGGTGGGCTGATGACGAGCGAGCCGATCGTGTTGTCGGCGGATGCCACGGTCGCCGAAGCCCTCGCCCTCATCCGCCGCCACGAACTGCACCCCGCGCTTGCCGCCGCGGTCTTCGTGACCCTGCCGCCCTACGAGACGCCGACCGGGCGACTGCTCGGCACCGTGCACTTCCAGCGGATGCTGCGCTACCCGCCGCACGAGCGCCTCGGCGCGATCATCGACGAAACCGTCGACGCCGTCACGGCGACCGCCTCGGCCGCCGAAGTG
This sequence comes from Microbacteriaceae bacterium PS02068, assembly GCA_029959325.1. Classification (GTDB taxonomy): domain Bacteria; phylum Actinomycetota; class Actinomycetes; order Actinomycetales; family Microbacteriaceae; genus Microbacterium. Next base: position 100,912 of record JASCPF010000003.1, on the reverse strand, counting down.
GCGCGCATGCTCGCGAGCTACAACCTCGTCTCGCTTCCGGTCGTCGACCAGGCCCATCGCCTCGTCGGCGCGGTCAGCATCGACGACGTGCTCGACTACCTGCTGCCCGAAGACTGGCGCTCGCACGACGAACCCGACCCCGCCGGGGCCGCCGCACCGACGACGGGAGTGCGCTGATGGCACGCGCCTCTCGCCAGCCGACGCTCGACGCGCCGCTCGGGCGCACGACGCGGCGCGCGCCGCAGCCCTCGCGCGACCGGTTCGGTCGCTTCTCAGAGGCGTTCGCCCGCGGGATGGGAACCTCGGGGTTCCTCATCGGCATGACGGTGTTCGTCACGGTCTGGCTCGTCTGGAACACCGCGGCACCTCGCGTCCTGCAGTTCGACGCCGCCGAGAACAACTTCACGCTGCTGACGCTGATCCTCTCGCTGCAGGCGTCGTACGCGGCTCCCCTGATCCTGCTCGCGCAGAACCGGCAGGATGACCGCGACCGCGTACAGATCGAACAGGACCGCCAGCGCGCCGAGCGCAACCTCGCCGACACCGAGTACCTTGCGCGCGAGGTCGTCGCCCTGCGCATGGCGGTGAACGAGAACACCGACCAGCTCGTCACGCGCGACGTGCTGCGCCAAGAGCTCAAGGCGATGCTCGAGCAGCTCGAGACGCGTGCCGCCGCCCCGACGCCCGACCGATCGTGACCACACGATGACAAGCGCCGATGCCGTGCGTGACGCGGTCGGGGCGGTGATCGACCCCGAGCTGCGCCGGCCGATCGCCGAGCTCGACATGGTGCGAGATGTCGAGGTCGAGGTCGACGGCGGCGTCGTCACGGCGTCGGTCGAGATCGCGCTGACGATCGTCGGATGCCCCGCCGCCGACCGCATCGAGCGCGAGGTGCGGCAGGCCGCGGCGTCCGTCGTGGGCATCGACGCGGTCGAGGTCGTCGTCGGCGTGATGACGCCCGCCGAGCGCGCCGCCCTGACCGAGCGTCTGCGCGGCGGCCGCACGCGCGCCATGCCGTTCGGCCCCGACTCGCTCACCCGCGTCATCGCCGTCACGAGCGGCAAAGGCGGCGTCGGCAAATCGACACTGACCGCAAACCTGGCCGTCGCGCTGGCCGGTCGCGGCCTGTCGGTGGGGCTCATCGACGCCGACGTGCACGGATTCTCGATCCCCGCCTTGCTCGGTCTCGTCGAGGACGACGGGCTTCCGCCGCAGCCGACCCGCATCGACGACCTTATGCTGCCGCCGGTCGCGTACGACGTGAAGACGATCTCGATCGGCATGTTCCTGCCCCGCGATCAGCCCACCGCCGCCGTCGCGTGGCGGGGGCCGATGCTGCACCGCACCGTGCAGCAGTTCCTCACCGATGTGTTCTTCGGCGACCTCGACATCCTGCTGCTCGACATGCCGCCCGGGACAGGCGACGTCGCGATCTCGGTCGGCCAGCTGCTCCCGCACGCCGACGTGCTCGTCGTCACGACACCGCAGTCCGCGGCGTCCGACGTCGCCGTCCGCAGCGGACTCGTCGCGGGGCAGACCGGTCAGCGGGTGATCGGCGTGGTCGAGAACATGGCCGCGATGATCCTCCCCGACGGCACTACGCTCGACGTCTTCGGAACGGGCGGCGGCGCCGCGGTGGCCGCGGCGCTGTCTGCCGAGCGTCCCGACGCCCCGCCCGTGCCCCTGCTCGGGTCGGTGCCGCTCAGCATCGCGCTGCGCCGTGGCGGTGACGAGGGCGTTCCCGTCGTCATCGGAGACGCGACGGATGCCGCCGCACAGGCGATCTCGAACGTCGCCGACCTCCTCGCCCGCGCACCCCGGGGCCTCGCGGGTCGCACGCTGCCGTTCACGCCGCGCTGAGTCCGCGGGAGAGCCCGGGCCGCGCGAGAGCTCAGGTCGCTTCGGAGTCGAACGGCACCGGGGCATCCGGGTCGAACGTGCGCGAGCCGGTCGTGGCCGACGAGGTCGCCGCCGCCGTCACGGCCGCACCGGCCGCGGCTGCCTGCACCGTCGCCACCGGCGTGTCATCGAGCAGCGCGTCGCGGATGATCCGGCGCGGGTCGTACTGGCGCGGGTCGAGCTTGCGCCATTCGACCTCGTCGAAGTCGTCGCCCATCTCTTCTTTCACGCGCGTGCGCGCCCCGGCGAGCCAGCCCCGGGCCTGCTGCGTCAGCTTGGCGAGGCCGGCGGCGTACCGCGGCAGCCGCTCGGGGCCGATCAGCAGCGCGGCGACGACGAGGAGCAGGAGGAGCTTCTCCATGTCGTAGCCGAAGAACATGGCTCCAGGTTACCCGTGCGCCTCACGGCCCGGCGCCAGCGCGCACCGTACGCTGACAGGGAAGGAGGGCTCATGGCCGAATCAGATGCGATCCGCCGCTACGTCGACGAATCCACCGTCGAACCCGAGACGATCGAACGCGCTCGCGCGCGCGCCGTCGAGCTCGGCGCCGACCCGATCAGCCCCGCCGTCGGCGCGCAGATCGCCCTCGTGACGGCGGCGACCGCCGCCCTGAACATCGTCGAGATCGGTACGGGCGCGGGCGTCTCGGGCCTCTGGCTGCTGCGCGGATCGCCCCGCGCCACGCTGACGACGATCGACAATGAGCCCGAGCACCTCGCCGCGGCGCGCACCGCCTTCGCCGAGGCGAAGGTTCCGGCCGCGCGCGCCCGGTTCATCACCGGTCGGGCCACCGACGTGCTGCCCCGCATGAACGAGGCATCCTATGACATCGTGCTCGTCGACGCCGATGCCGACGGCGTGATCGAGTACGTCGAGCACGGCCTGCGGCTCGTCCGCGCGGGCGGCACGGTGCTCGTCCCGCGGGTGCTGGCCGGCGGCGCCGTCGCCGACCCCGTGCGACGCGATGCCCGCACGAGCGCGTACCGCTCGCTCATTCAGGAGACGCAGACCTCGCCCGCCGTCCTCGGCGCGCTGTCGATCGTCGGCGAGGGCCTGCTGCAGCTGACGACCGTCCCCGCTGACTAGCGATCAGCGCGCACCAAGCGCACCAGCGCACCAACACCGAACGGCCGGTCGCCCCCACGTGGGGTGACCGGCCGTTCGCGCGAATCGAGGTGTGTCAGGCGGCGCCGACGACCCCGCCGAGCACGCCGTGGAGCTCTTTGGCTTCGTCGTCATTGACGGAGACGACCAGACGGCCGCCGCCCTCGAGGGGAACACGCACGATGATCAGGCGCCCCTCCTTAACGGCCTCCATAGGTCCGTCTCCGGTACGCGGCTTCATGGCTGCCATGGCAGGCTTCCTTTCCTCTTTCGGACAACACACCAAGTTTACCTTTACCGCAGGGCACCGACGTCCACGGCCCGCACGGGGCTCCGCACGGTGTCACGGAATCTGGGAGAACGTGGTGCCCTGTATCAGCATCTGATCGATCCACCACCACTGACCAAGCAGTCCCAGCGCCAGCATCGAGACGCGCCACGCGGTGCTCTTCGGCAGCGCGAGCGCTCCGGACAGGGGCGCGAGCGGCAGCAGCAGGCGGAAGATGCTCGACTGCGGGAAGAACACCAGCAGCAGGTACACGAGGTAGCTCGCCGACCACAGCCGCAGCTCGACTCCCAGGGCGCGCACGTGCCGTTCGAACAGCAGCAGCGCCGCGACCGCGGCGACGACCACGAGCAGCGCGACCGGCCCCCATGCCTCGGGCAATCCCCACACACGGAACCAGATGCCGGATGCCTGCACGAAGCCCGAGAACGGCATGAACCCGCCGTCATCGTTCGTCCAGCCGCGGCGCCACGACAGCTCGGTCTCGAGGTAGGCCTGCGGATCGCCCGTCACGAGGCTCGCGATGACCTGCCAGGCGAAGCCGAGCAGCGCCGACAGCAGGCCGAGGCTGACGAAGTGCACGATCTGCACCGGCGGCAGGGGGTCGGCTCGCCGCCGTACCCAGCGCACGATGCCGTACAGCCCCAGCAGCAGCGCGAAGGCGAGGATGCCGGGGCGCGTGAACGCCATCAGCGGCAGCAGCAGGTACAGCCAGCCGAAGCGACGGCGCTGCAGCATGAGCAGCGCGAGGAAGAGCCACAGCAGGAAGAGACTCTCGGCGTAGCCCATCTGGAAGAGGGCCGCCAGCGGACCTGCCGCGAACAGCGCCACAGCCCACAGCGATGCAGGCGCGTCGATATGGGCCCGCAGCAGGTGGAACAGCGCGAGCGACGCGAGGTATCCGGCCACGATCGCGACGGCCACAGCGGCGAGCGGATACTGCCCGGCGAACACGAACGAGAGCAGCCGCGACACGAAGGGATACAGCGGCATGAACGCCCACGCGTTCTGCGTCACGTTTCCGGAACCGTCGAGCGGCAGCTCGGTCGGATACCCCTGCACCCCGACGAGCCAGTACCACTGACCGTCCCAGCGCATCGACAGCGTGCCGATCGTCACGTCGCCGCCCGTGTGGCGGCTCGCGATCTCGGCCCCGATCACGAGGAAGATCGTCGTGACGATGCGCGCCGCGAGGTAGATCGCGGCGACCGCGAGCGCCGGACGGGCGGCGAGGTATGCCGCCGCCCTGTGCGCGGCACCGAGCGGAGCGGTGCCCTCGGCCGTCACAGCGCCGTCAGCCACGCCCTGAGACCCCGCTCGACGTCCTCGATCTGCGCGAACGACACGCGCTCCTCGTCGTGATGGGCGAGGCTCGGGTCGCCGGGACCATAGTTCACCGCGGGGACACCCATGGCCGAGAACCGCGCGACGTCGGTCCAGCCGTACTTGGGGCGGGGCTCGGCGCCGACCGCCGCGAGGAACTCCTGCGCGAGGGGCGCGTCGAGGCCCGGCCGCGCGCCCGCGGCGCGGTCGACGATCTCGACCTCGAAGCCCTCGAGCACGGCGCGCACATGCGCTTCCGCGGCATCCACACTGCGGCTCGGCGCGAAGCGGAAGTTGACCTCGACCTCGCACAGGTCGGGGATCACATTGCCGGCGACGCCGCCCGAGATGCGCACGGCGTTGAGACCCTCGCGGTACACCAGGCCGTCGACGTCGATCTCATGGGGGCGGTACTCCGCGAGGCGCGCGAGGATCGGCGCCGCACCGTGGATGGCGTTCTCACCCATCCATGCGCGCGCGCTGTGCGCACGCACGCCGTGGGTGCGCACGATCGCGCGCAGGGTGCCGTTGCACCCGCCCTCGACCTGACCGTTCGACGGCTCGCCGAGGATCGCGAAGTCACCCTGGAAGAGGTCGGGCCGGGTGCGCGCGAGCGGCGTCAGGCCGTTGAGATCCGAATCGACCTCTTCGTTGTCGTACCACATCCAGGTGATGTCGACGCGGGGCTCGGTCAGCTCGGCGGCGAGCTTCAGCTGCACGGCCGTCCCGCCCTTCATGTCCACCGTGCCGCGCCCCCAGAGGTAGGGCTCGCCGTCCTGCACGATGTCACGCGTCGGAACGTTCGCGTTGATCGGCACGGTGTCGATGTGCCCCGCGATCACGACGCGCTGCGCCCGACCCAGGTGCGTGCGCGCGACGATCGTGTTGCCGGCGCGGTACACGTCGAGATGCGCGAGCGGCTCGATCGCGGCGAAGATCGCGTCGGCGAGCACCGTCTCATCGCCCGACTCGCTCGGGATGTCGCAGATTGCCCGCGTCAGATCGACGGAACCGGCGGTGAGGTCGAGAACAGGCATGGGCTCGATTCTATCCAGCGGGTTTGTGCCTCCAGCGGGCAGGGCCCCCGCCACGGCCCCACTACCCTGGAGGAATGACTGATCAGCGCTGGGCATGGGGTGCGGGACTCGCCACGATCGCCGGTGACGGCACCGTCCTCGACACGTGGTTTCCCGCACCGAGCCTCGGCGCGGCGCCCGCGGATCTCGACACGTCCGACCTCGACGCCGCTGCCGGCCCCGACGAGCGCCGCGACGTCACGGTCGAGGTCGTCGTCGTGGAGGTCGACCTCGACGCTCCCCCGCAGGCGACGAGCGACGCGTACCTGCGGCTGCACGCCCTGTCCCACCTGCTGGTGGCCCCCAACGAGCTGAACCTCACGGGGATCTTCGCGCACCTGCCGAACGTCGCGTGGACGAACGCCGGCCCCGTGCACCCCGAGGCGTTCGCACGCCTGCGCCCGCGGCTGCAGCGCGCCGGCATCCAGCTGCAGGGTCTCGACAAGTTCCCGCGACTGACCGACTACGTCGTGCCGGCGGGTGTGCGCATCGCGGATGCCTCGCGCGTGCGCCTCGGCGCGCACCTCGCGCCCGGCACGACCGTCATGCACGAGGGCTTCGTGAACTTCAACGCGGGCACGCTCGGCGCCTCCATGGTCGAGGGCCGCATCTCGCAGGGCGTCACGGTCGGCGATGGGTCGGACATCGGCGGCGGGGCATCCATCATGGGCACGCTCTCGGGCGGCGGCAGCCACCGCGTCTCGATCGGGGCGCGCACGCTGCTCGGCGCGAACGCGGGCATCGGCATCTCGCTCGGCGACGACTGCATCGTCGAGGCGGGCCTCTACGTCACGGCGGGATCGAAGATCGTGCTGCCCCAAGAGGCGCCGCTGCACGACGGCTCGCGCCCCATCGTCAAGGGCGCACAGCTCTCCGGCCAGAACGGCATCCTGTTCCGTCGCAACTCTTTGAGCGGCGCGATCGAGGCCGTGCGGCGCGAAGGCGCCGGCGTCACGCTCAACGAGGCGCTGCACGCCTGATCCCCCGCGCCGCCACGGCGGCCGGTGGGACTACGCTCGGCACATGAGCGAGCGTCTGCCGAAGAAGCTGTACGAGCGCGAGCTGAAGGCCCTGCAGGCCCAGCTCGTCGACATGCAGGCGTGGGTGCAGGCATCCGGCGCCCGCGTCGTCGTGATCTTCGAAGGGCGGGATGCCGCGGGCAAGGGCTCCACGATCAGCCGCGTCGCGCAGTACCTCAACCCGCGCGTCGCGCGCATCGTGGCTCTGCCCACGCCGACCGAACGCGAGAAGAGCGAGTGGTACTTCCAGCGCTACATCGCGCACCTGCCCGCCGCGGGCGAGATCGTGCTGATGGACCGCTCCTGGTACAACCGCGCCGGGGTCGAGCACGTGATGGGCTACTGCACGAACGCGCAGTACCACCGGTTCCTCCACCAGGCGCCCATCTTCGAGCGGATGCTGGTCGAAGACGGCATCCTGCTGCTCAAATACTGGTTCAGTGTCTCGGACATCGAGCAGGAGAAGCGCTTCCGTTCCCGCAACGACGACCCGATGCGGCGGTGGAAGCTCTCGCCCAACGACGTGCTCTCGATCACGAAGTGGGAGGACTACTCGCGGGCGAAGGACACGATGTTCGTGCACACCGACATCCCCGAGTCGCCCTGGCACGAGGTCGACAACGACGACAAGCGGCGCGGGCGCATCAACATGATCCACCACCTGCTCTCGCAGATCCCCTACCAAAGCGTCGAACGCGACCCCATCGAGATCCCGCCGCGGCCCGTGTCGGGCGGCTACGAGCGCCCGCCCCGCGAGCTGCAGAACTACGTGCCCGACTACGCCGCGACGCTCGCTGACTGAGCGATCGGGTGGACCGAGCGGTCAGGCGCGGCGCCAGGTGTCGCCCTCTGCAGTGCGGTCGCACACCCACTGCTGGCGTGCGTCATCCCACTCACGGACCAACCCCGTGAGCCAGTAGCTCTCGTCGGGCCCCCACCCGCCGATGACACTCGAGTACTCGGCATCCACGACGATCTCCCGCGTCGCGGCGGTGAGGTAGGCATGCGTGGTCAGGTGCACGGCATCCCACTCGGTCGCGACGCGCTCCCAGTCGGGCAGCAGCCATCGCCCGCGGTGATCGGTGAACTGGTGCCAGTCGTACCAGTGGCTCGCGGTGACCTCGAGCGGATACCGCGCGCAGAGCTGCGCCCAGTCGTCCGCCGAGCGGATCTCGAGCGTTCGCCCCGCGCCGCGCACCGGGATGGCGACGGCGCGCAGCCAGCCGAAGCCGTCTTCGACGAGAGGGATGCCGGCGGGTACCCCCGACGGCATCGTTCCCGTCGTATGCGGCGCTCCCCACGGATGCGACCACCAATCCGAACTCACCCCGCGCTCGGCGGGGTACTGCGGCCACTCGCGGCGGGCACGTTCCTCCTGCGCGCGCGTGCTCTCGGCCCAGCGCGCCGCGGCACCGGCGGCGGCGTCGAACGGCGCCCCGTCGCCGTCGGGGTCGAACTCGACGGACCACTGCTCGGTGGTGCGCTCGCGCGTCCACCAGGCCGCGGCGGGCGCAGCGCCGACGACGTGGCCGATCGCCGCGAGCGCGGCGGCCACGACCGGCTGGGCGGCGACGAGATCCATCCCGTCCGGGGGCTGCCAATAGGCGGCGATGTCCACCGATCGGTGCAGCGCCGCGTCGAGCGCCGCGGCGTCGGTGGGCAGGCGCTCCGGGGCGGCTGCCAGGGCGGCGATGCGGGCCGCGATCCGGGCGATCCGCTCGTCGGGGTCGAGCGGCTCCACGGCGTCAGGCACGGCCGGGGCATCCGCGTCTTCGCCATCCCAGGTGAACACGAGCCGCGCGATCGACGCCCCCGAGTCCACGGCGGCTTCGTAGGATGCCTCGAACAGCAGAGCCTGGAGCTCCGGATCTGCGTCGGCGGCCAGTTCGAGGCACACCCGCCGCCCACGCGGACCGTCGCAGAGATCATCCATCGCCCCAGCGTGCCACACGGGCCCTGGGTCACTCTCGCGTAAAGCGCACGCGGTCAGGCGCGGATGCGCACCGACAGACAGGTGACGCATCCCTCGAGCTTCTCGAACTCCGAGACCGGCGTCGTGATGACCTCGAGGCCGCGGCTACGGAGCAGGTCGGCGGTGGCGGGCGCATCCGACGACATCAGCACCGTCGCCTCGTCGAGCACGACGACCGCCGTGCCGTGCTCTTCCGGCACGCCGAGGAAGTCGTCGAACAGCGAGGGGTCGTCGACGAGCGGTTCGAAACCGATGATCGTGCCGTCGGGCAGCGCCGTGATGCCCGACTTGAGGTGCAGGACCTTCGTGACCGGTAGCTCCACGACCGTCCACCCCCGGGGCTCGAGCGCCGTGCGCAGCTGACCGATGCCGTCGGCATTGGTCCGCAGCGACGCGCCGACGTAGACCGTCCGCCCGACTTTGAGCACGTCGCCGCCGTCGAGGGTGCCCGGCTCGACGATCTCGACGACCTCGAGACCGGATGCCGAGACCGCGGAGTGCACCGTCGGCTTCTCCCCTCGGCGAGACTCGGCGCCGGCCCGAGCGAGCACGGCGAGGTCGTCGAAGACGACCACGGCATCTTCGACGAAGACCCCATCGGGCTGAGCGTCGGCGGCGGCGATCTCGACGATCGTCCATCCCCGTGCACGGAAGACGTCCACGTACGCGTCCCACTGCGCACGGGCGAGCGCGGGGTCGACCGGAACGCGGTCGAGGTGGGTGAGCTCACCGTCCGCGAGCGCCGGCGACGGCGGCCTGACGAGCAAGCGCACGGTTCAGCCTGCTCCGGGATAGTCGCGCTGGGGCGACCCGATGTACAGCTGCTGAGGACGGCCGATCTTGGTCTGCGGGTCGTTCTGCATCTCGGTCCAGTGCGCGAGCCATCCGGGCAGGCGCCCGATCGCGAACAGCGGCGTGAACATGCGCGTCGGGAAGCCCATCGCCTTGTAGATCACGCCCGTGTAGAAGTCGACGTTCGGGTAGAGGCGACGCTCCTTGAAGTAGTCGTCGCTGAGGGCGACCTCTTCGAGCTCCTTCGCGAGATCCAGCAGCGGGTCGTGCACGCCGAGCTCGGCGAGCACCTCGTCGGCCGACTCCTTCACGAGCCGCGCGCGCGGGTCGAAGTTCTTGTAGACGCGGTGTCCGAAGCCCATGAGCTTCACGCCGTCTTCCTTGTTCTTGACCCGCTCGACGAAGCGCTGCACGCTCTCGCCCGAGTCGCGGATGCGCGCCAGCATGTCGAGCACGGCCTCGTTGGCGCCGCCGTGCAGCGGGCCGTACAGGGCGTTGATGCCGGCCGAGATCGACGAGAACTGATTCGCCCCCGTCGAGCCCACCAGGCGCACCGTCGAGGTCGACGCGTTCTGCTCGTGGTCTTCGTGCAGGATCAGCAGACGCTCGAGCGCCCGCGAGGTGACGGGGTTGACCTCGTACACCTCGGCGAGGTTGCCGAAGTTGAGCTTCAAGAAGTTGTCGACGAAGTTCAGCGAGTTGTCGGGGTAGAGGAACGCGTGGCCGATCGACTTCTTGTGCGCGTAGGCCGCGATCACCGGCAGCTTCGCGAGCAGGCGGATCGTGTTCAGCTCCACGTGCTCGGGGTTGTTCGGGTCGGACTGCCCCTCGTAGTAGGTCGAGAGGGCCGCCGTCGCCGCCGACAGCACCGACATGGGGTGCGCCGTGTGCGGCAGCGACGAGAAGAAGCGCTTGAGGTCTTCGTGCAGCAGCGTGTGGTGGCGGATGGCGTCGTCCCACTTCGCGAGCTGATCGGCCGTGGGCAGCTCGCCGTAGAGCAGCAGCCACGCGACCTCGAGGTAGGTGCTGTTCTTCGCGAGCTGCTCGATCGGGTAGCCGCGGTAGCGCAGGATGCCCTGGTCGCCGTCGATGAACGTGATCGCCGACTTGGTGGCGGCGGTGTTGACGAAGCCGTAGTCGAGCGAGGTGTGGCCGGTCTGCTTCGTGAAGGTCGAGAAGTCGACGCTCGGGGTGCCCTCGGTACCGCTCAGAACCGGCAGCTGCGCTGTCCGATCGCCGATGGTGACGGTTGCGGTGGGGTTTGTGCCCGTGTCGCTCACGAAGCCTCCTTGGAGTCGTCAGAGGGTGTTGCTACAGCCTAGCGGCGCCCGCGGCCTACTCAGATTTCCCCCAAAGGATCGTGATTCGGTGTGGAGGAATCCTACGGATGCGTCGGCAGCGTCAGCCGCCGAGGCGCTTCGCGGCGGCGGCGATGCGCTCGTCGGTCGCCGTGAGCGAGAACCGGACGTGCTGCGGGAAGTGGTCTCCGTAGAAGTGGCCCGGCCCCGCGAGGATGCCCCGCTCGGCGAGGGAGCCCATCGTGTCCCAGGCATCCTTGCCCTCGGTCGCCCAGAGGTACAGCCCACCTTCGGAGTGGTCGATGCGGAAGCCCGCCGCCTCGATCGCGGGCTTCAGGACCTCGCGCCGCGCACGATAGCGCTCACGCTGGGCGGCGACGTGCGCATCGTCGCCGAGCGCCGCGGTCATCGCCGCCTGCACCGGCGCGGGCAGCATGAGCCCGAGGTGCTTGCGCGCGGTCAGCAGCCGAGCGATCAGCTCCGCGTCGCCGGCCACGAACGCGGCGCGGTAACCCGCGAGGTTCGACTGCTTGCTGAGCGAATAGACCGAGAGGATGCCTCGGCGATCCTCCCCCACGACGCGCGGGTCGAGCACGCTCGGCACGGTGTTCTCCTCACCCCAGCCGAGTTCGGCGTAGCACTCGTCCGAGGCCAGCACGGCGCCGAGCTCTCGGGCGCGCGCGACGGCGGCCCGCAGCTCATCGATGCTCAGCACGCGGCCGTCGGGGTTGCCGGGCGAGTTGAGCCACACGAGTCTGGTGCCCTCGGGCCATTCCGCGGGGTCGTCGGCCGCGACCGGCGTCGCGCCGACGAGCGTCGCGCCCACGGCATAGGTCGGGTAGGCCGCGCGGGGATGCACGACGACATCTCCCGCGCCGATGTCGAGCAGCAGCGGAAGCAGCGCGACGAGCTCCTTCGACCCGACGGTCGGCAGCACGTCGGCGGTGCTCAGGCCCGCGACACCTCGGCGACGCGCGTACCAGTCGACGATCGCCTGGCGCAGCGCCGCGGTGCCGACGGTCTGGGGATAGGCGTGCGCATCGGCACCGGTGCGCAGCGCATCTTCGACGACGCTCGGCGTCGGGTCGACGGGCGAGCCGATCGACAGGTCGACGATCCCCTCCGGATGCTCAGCGGCGCGCCGCGCATAGGGGGCGACGGCATCCCACGGGTAGTCGTCGAGATCTCGGACGGCCACGCGAGGTCAGTGTTCCTGCGGCGGCAGTGCGGAGATGACCGGGTGGTCCTTCGCGATCACGCCGACCTTGGCGGCGCCGCCGGGAGACCCGATGTCGTCGAAGAACTCGACGTTCGCGGTGTAGTAGTCCTGCCACTCGGCGGGCAGGTCGTCTTCGTAGTAGATCGCCTCGACGGGGCATACCGGCTCGCACGCGCCGCAGTCGACGCATTCGTCGGGGTGGATGTAGAGCGAGCGCTCGCCCTCGTAGATGCAGTCGACGGGGCATTCGTCGATGCACGCACGGTCTTTCACGTCCACGCAGGGCAAGGCGATCACATATGTCACCCTGCGAGTCTAGTTCGTCGTGCGCTCGACATTCTGCGCGACGCTCTCGTCGTCACCCGCCGAAACCGGTGCTGCCGCTGTGCGCAGAGCCGGCCAGCCGACGATGAACGCGGTGAGGATCGGCACGGCCACCGTCCAGATGATGCCCGTCGAGAGCTGACCGTCGACGGGCGCCGGGACCACGACCGATCCACCCGGGCCCTTACCCGAGAAGACGAGTGTCGCCACCATGGCGCCCAGGCCGCACGCGAGGGCCGCCCACCGGTCGGCGGTCAGCAGGCGCACAGCCAGCAGCAGGGCACCGACGCCGATGATGGCGATCAGGAGCCCGAGCGGCAGGATGCCCCACATGGCCGCCTGTCCGATCGTGCCCGCGACGCCGTACACGAGTCCGATCACGACGGCGATGACCCACGTGCCGAGGCGCGCCCAAGAGAAGTTCACCCCGCGAGTCTAGGCTCGCCGCCTATGCGCCCGCCGGTCGCCTCGCGAGCACAGCTTCCCTGTCGTCCCGCGCACTACCCCCGGTCGCCCCGCGAGCGCCCCCGGTCGCCCCGCGCACCACCCCCGGTCGCCCCGCGCACCACCCCCGGTCGTTGAGCGAGCGCAGCGAGTCGAAACGTCCCCCCACGTATCAGACCACCCCCGGTCGCCCCGCGCACCACCCCCGGTCGCCCCGCGAGCGCAGCGAGTCGAAACGGCCCCCACGTGTCAGACAGCCAGCCCCCACAGCCGCAGCAGCGCCGCGACCACGGCCGCCACCACGACGACCACGAGAAACGGCGCCCGCAGCAGCAGAAGGCCCGCGGCCACGAGAACGGCCGGCACCCGGGCATCCACGACGATCTGCTGCCCGACACCGAGCGTCTGCACCGCGACGAGGGCGCCCAAGAGCGCCACAGTCAGCAGGTCGACGATGCGTGACGGCGCAGGCGCCTCGAACCAGCGCGGCGGAATGAGGTACCCGAGCGCCTTGAGCGCGAAGCAGAGCAGGGATGCCGCGAGCACGGCCGTCCACATCGTCACGGCAGCCCCCCGAGCTCGGGCACGTCATGGGGCTCGCCCGGCGGCTCCGCGCTACTCCCGAGCCAGTTCGTCCACCCGACGAGCACGGCGACGAGGGCGGCGATCAGCACCGGCATGCCGGGCATGAGCACGGGCGTCAGCACGGTCGCGACGATCGCCGCCGCGACACCCACCGCGATGGCCTGCCGCTGCCTGAGACGCGGCCACAGCAGCGCGAGGAAGGCCGCGGCAGCCGCGGCATCCAATCCGTACGCGCGCGGATCGCCCAGCACGTCGCCGAGCAGCGCTCCGAGCAGCGTCGTGAGGTTCCACCCGAGGTAGATGCCGATGCCCGTCACCCAGAACCCGAGGCGGCGCGCCCGTGGCTCGGTGTGCGCGAGGGCGACCGCTGTGGATTCGTCGATCGTGAAGTGCGGGGCGACCAGCCGCCGCCCGCGCGAGGTTCCGACGACCGGGGCCATGCGCAACCCATAGGCGACGTTGCGGACGCCCAGCAGGCCCGCCGAGGCGATCGCCGCCGGCGCGGCGGCCAGGCCACCGGCGCCGATCACCCCGATGAACGCGAACTGCGATCCCCCGGTGAACATCACGAGGCTGAGCACGCAGGTCTGCCAGATATCGAGGCCGGATGCCACGGCGAGGGCGCCGAACGAGATGCCGTAGGCGCTCGTCGCGAGCGCAACCCCGAGCCCTTCCCGCCATGCGCGGCGGGCAGCGTCACCGCCCATGGGGTCATCCGTGGTCACCCGCACGAGCCTACTGGCGTCGGCGCACCCGACCCGCCCCGGTCATCCGTCCCAAACCCGCGCTTCCGCGCCGAATAACCCCGGCTCCGGACGGATGAACCCGCCGACCGCGACACTAACCCCGGTCATCCGTCCCAAACCCGCGCTTCTGCGCCGAATAACCCCGGCTCCGGACGGATGAACCCGCCGACGAGGGGCCGGGGGCCGCCCACCCGGTCGTTGAGCGAGCGAAGCGAGTCGAAACGGGGTCAGGCGTTCGCGTCCTGGCGCTTCAGGCGCGAGGCGTTGCGGCCGCGCACCGTGGCGTCGAGCTCGACCTTGCGGATGCGCACGACCTCGGGGGTCACCTCGACGCATTCGTCGTCGCGGGCGAACTCGAGGCTCTCCTCCAGCGTCAGCAGGCGCGGCGGGGTCATCGACTCGAACGAGTCCGAGCTCGCGGCGCGCATGTTGGTGAGCTTCTTCTCGCGCGTGATGTTGACGTCCATGTCGTCGGCGCGGGAGTTCTCGCCGACGACCATGCCTTCGTAGACCTCCTGCGTCGGCTGCACGAAGAACGACATGCGCTCCTGCAGGCCGATGATCGCGAAGGGCGTGACGACACCCTGGCGGTCGGCGACGATCGAGCCGTTCTGGCGCGTCGTGATGTGCCCGGCCCACGGCTCGTAGCCGTGCGAGATCGCGTTGGCGATGCCCGTGCCGCGCGTCGTCGTGAGGAACTCGGTGCGGAAGCCGATCAGGCCGCGCGAGGGAACGACGAACTCCATGCGCACCCAGCCGGTGCCGTGGTTGGTCATGTTCTCCATGCGACCCTTGCGGTTCGCCAGCAGCTGCGTGATCGCGCCGAGGTGCTCTTCGGGCGAGTCGATCGTCAGGTGCTCGAACGGCTCGTAGGTCTTGCCGTCGATCTGCTTGGTGACGACCTGCGGCTTGCCGACGGTGAGCTCGAAGCCCTCGCGGCGCATGTTCTCGACCAAGATGGCGAGGGCGAGCTCGCCGCGGCCCTGCACCTCCCAGGCATCCGGGCGCCCGATGTCGACGACCTTGAGCGACACGTTGCCGATCAGTTCGCGGTCGAGGCGGTCCTTCACCATGCGGGCGGTGAGCTTGTGGCCCTTGACCTTGCCCATGAGCGGCGAGGTGTTCGTGCCGATCGTCATCGAGATCGCGGGGTCGTCGACCGTGATCGCGGGCAGCGGGCGGACGTCCTCGGGGTCGGCGATCGTCTCGCCGATCGTGATGTCCTCGAAGCCGGCGATCGCGACGATGTCGCCGGGGCCGGCGCTCTCGGCCGGGTAGCGGTCGAGAGCGCGCGTCTTCAGCAGCTCGGTGATGCGCGCGTTGCTGGTCGTGCCGTCGGCGCGCACCCACGCCACGGTCTGGCCCTTCTTGAGCGTGCCGTTGAAGACGCGCAGCAGGGCGAGACGACCCAGGAAGGGCGAGGAGTCGAGGTTCGTGACCCACGCCTGCAGCGGGGCCTCGTCGTCGTAGGCCGGGGCCGGGACGTGCTTGAGGATCGCGTCGAACAGCGGCTCGAGGTCGTCGTTGTCGGGCAGCGAGCCGTTCTCGGGACGGTTGGCCGATGCGGCGCCGGCGCGGCCCGAGGCGTAGACGACGGGGACGTCCAGCAGCGCATCGACGTCGAGGTCGGGCACGTCGTCGACCAGGTCGGATGCCAGGCCGAGCAGCAGGTCGTGCGCCTCTTCCTCGACCTCGGCGATGCGCGCGTCGGGGCGGTCGGTCTTGTTGACCAGGAGGATCACGGGAAGCTTCGCCTCGAGCGCCTTGCGCAGCACGAAGCGGGTCTGCGGCAGGGGGCCCTCCGAGGCATCCACCAGCAGGACGACGCCGTCGACCATCGACAGACCGCGCTCGACCTCGCCGCCGAAGTCCGCGTGGCCCGGGGTGTCGATGACGTTGATCGTGACGGGGGTGTCGGTGTGGATGCCTGAGTAGGTGATCGCCGTGTTCTTGGCGAGGATCGTGATCCCCTTCTCACGCTCGAGGTCGTTCGAGTCCATCGCGCGCTCTTCCATGTGCTCGTGCGAGCCGAACGAGCCGGTCTGGCGGAGCATGGCGTCGACGAGGGTCGTCTTGCCGTGGTCGACGTGCGCGACGATCGCGACGTTCCGGAGATCCGAACGGAGGGCGTGCGCCATGGAAGTGTCCTTGCCGAGAGGGGAGAGAAAGTAGATCGCTGTCCGCGGAAACGCAGACGTGCGCCCTTCCAGCGTACCGCAGGGTTCCCTGAAGGCAGCCCGGGTGCTCGCCCGGGTGCCACCGCGTGCGAGCGCCGGTCGCGCTCAGCACGAGAACGGGGCGGGACCCCCGAAGGAATCCCGCCCCGCCGAATCGATCAGTGCGATCGATCCGTGATCACTTCTTCCAGCCGACGATCGTCCAGTCGACGGTCGACGAGACGCCGAACTGGGTCGCGCCGTAGTTGACGAGGCCCTTCTTGACCGCCCAGACCTCGGGCAGCGGCGCGATCGGGAACAGCGGGACGTAGGCCCAGATGGCCTCGTTGATCTCGTTCGCGATCGTGATGCGCTTCGCCGGGTCGAGCTCGGCGTTCGCCTTCGTCCACAGGTCGCCGAGCTTGTCGTCGGTCGTTCCGGTGAAGTTCTGACCCGAGTCGAGCGGGTAGAAGATCGCCTCGGCCGACGAGATCGGGAAGGCGGTGCCCTGCCACGAGAACGTGACCATCTCGAAGTTGCCCGGGATCACGTAGTCGCTGAAGTACTGCGCTGCGGGAACCGTGGTGAGCTCCACCGGGATGCCGAAGTCACCGAGGTCGGCCTGGACCTGCTCGGCGCGCTGGATGTTCGTCGCCGTGTCGGCGGGAACCGTGATGGTGAGCTTGAGAGCCGTGCCATCCTTCGTCCAGCTGTCACCGTCCTTCGCGTAGCCGGCATCCTTCAGGAAGCCCTCGGCGGCACTGGGGTCGAGCGCGTACGCCTTGTCCTGGTAGCCATCCTGGCCGTTCATGAAGATGTAGTCGCCCTGCGTCACCGCGGGCACGCCGACCGGCGTGTTGGCGGCCGACGCGATCTGCGCGCGGTTGACGATCGATGCAACGGCCTTGCGGACGTTCACGTCGGAGAGCGGGCCCTCCTTCGCGTTCATCGTGACGTGGGTCCAGGTGAGGCCACCGGATGCCTGCAGCTCGGCGTCCTCACGCGACTTGGCGGTCGCGTAGAGGTCGGCGTTGGCCGAGATCTCGAGGGCGTCGAGCTCCTTGTTGGCGAACGACGAACCCTGCTGGTCCTGACTGACGACCTTGAAGAGGATCGTGTCGAGCTTCGGCTTGTCGCCCCACCACTTCGGGTTGGGCGTCAGTGTGATGACCTGACCGGTCTGGTCGATCTTCGAGATCACGTAGGGTCCGGCCGAGGGCATCTGCTTCGTGGTGAAGCCGGCGTTGAACGCATCGGCGCTTTCCGTCACCGACGCCGGCAGCACGGCGCCCATGATCGACTGCCAGTCGGCGAAGACCGACGAGAAGGTGATCTTCACGTCGAACTCGTCGGTCCCCTGCTCGACGGACGCGACCTGGTCGTAGCCGGTGGTCGAGACGACCTGATAGGCCTCGTCCTTGCCGCTCATGACCTGGAAGGTCGACTGCCAGTCCTTCACCGTGATGGGCGTGCCGTCTTCCCAGACAGCCTTCGGGTTGAGCTTGATCTCGACGACCTGGGGGTCTTCGCTGACGAGCTCGACCGACTCGGCGTAGTTCTTGTTGACGAACGGCTTGCCGCTGGTGTCGATCCCGATCGGGCCGCCCTGGGTGGCCGACAGGATCGTGTTGGTGTCGACGTCGTTGCCGTCGATCTCGAGGTTGTTGTAGTTGACCGGCAGTGCGCCGACGGCCAGGTTGAGCGTGCCGCCGTCCTGGACGTCCGCGGCGGCCGCGGCATCCCAGTCGACCGTCGGCAGCGCGCCGGACGGGCTCTCGCTCGCATTGGGCGCGGTGTTGCCCGCGGCACATCCGGCGATGAGCAGCGCCGCAGCGCCGAGCATCGCGAGAGCGCCGAGCGTCTTGGTGCTCCGTGTCCTCATGTGATCTTTCCTCTCGTCTTACTTGGTTGCCTCGACGACGTGGTGCCGTCGTCGGGGGTCTGTCACGACGCGGCCGCGAGAGCCGCCTCTTCCACCAGCGCGGAACGATCCACGTGGTGGCAGGCGACCTTGGCGCGGCCGTGCGGGGTCAGTGCAGGGTCGGACGAGCGGCAGAGTTCCTGCGCGGGTTCGTCCAGTAGCTCATACAGCGGGCAGCGGGTGCGGAAGCGGCATCCGCTGATCTCCTGCGTCGGGCTCGGCAGGTCGCCCTTGAGCAGGATGCGCGTGCGCCGTCGCTCGATCTCGGGGTCGGGGATGGGTGCCGCCGAGATGAGGGCCTTGGTATAGGGATGCCGTGGGTCGTTGAAGACCTCGGCGATCGGGCCCTGCTCGACGACCGCCCCGAGATACATGACCGCGACGTCGTCGGCGATCTGGCGCACGACGGCCAGGTCGTGCGCGACGAAGAGGTACGAGAGACCGAGGCGGTCTTTCAGGTCTTCGAGCAGATTGATGACACCGGCTTGGATCGACACGTCGAGGGCCGACACCGGCTCGTCGAGGATCAGCACGGCGGGGTTCGTCGACAGCGCGCGGGCGATGCCGATGCGCTGGCGCTGCCCGCCCGAGAACTCGTGCGGGTAGCGATCCGCCATCGCGGGGTCGAGCCCGACGAGGTCGAGCAGCTCTGCGACGCGCGCATCGCGCTCGGCCTTCGGCGCGCCCTGCACCCAGAGCGGCTCGGTGATGACCTCGCCGATCGGCAGTCGCGGGTCGATCGCGCCCATCGGATCCTGGAAGACGATCTGCACGTCGCGCCGCAGCGCCTTGATCTGCTTCTTCGATGCGGATGCCACGTCGGTGCCCTCGATGCGGATCGACCCCGCCTGCGGCGCCGTCATCTCCATGATCTCGAGGATCGTGGTCGTCTTGCCGCAGCCGGATTCGCCGACGAGCCCGAGCGTGCGCCCCGGGCGCAGCGTGAACGACACGCCGTCGACGGCGCGCACGGTGCCGACCCGACGCGGGAACACGCCGCCGCGCATCAGCGGGAAGTGACGCTTGAGACCCTCGACCTCGACGACCGGGGCCGAGTCGGTCTCGGCGCGCTCTTCTGCGGGCAGCGACTCGGGGCGCGGGAAGATCTCGGAACGCTCCAGGGCGCCGTCGACGATCTCGTTCGCGCGGACGCAGGCGGCCTCGTGCTGCGGGAACACGGGGTCGTGCGGGGCGAGCGCGGGCTCGATCTCGCGGCACTCGTCGATCGCGATCGGGCACCGCGCGGCGAACGGGCATCCCTTCGGCAGATTCGCGAGGGACGGCGGGCGACCCTCGAGCGGAACCAGCCGCTGCGTGCCCGCGGTGAGCATGTTGGGCACCGACCGCAGCAGACCGATCGTGTACGGCATCTGGGGCGCGGCGAAGACCTCGGCGGTGGTGCCGAGCTCGACGAGCTTTCCGGCGTACATGACGCCGACGCGATCGGCGTGGCCGGCGACCACGCCGAGGTCGTGCGTGATCAGCACGACGGCGGCGCCGGTGATCTCCTTGGCCTTCTCGAGCACTTCGAGGATCTGCGCCTGGATCGTGACGTCGAGGGCCGTCGTCGGCTCGTCGGCCAGGATGACCTTCGGGTCGTTCGCGATCGCCATCGCGATCATGGCCCGCTGCCGCATGCCGCCGGAGTACTCGTGCGGGAACGCCTTCGCCCGCCGCTCGGCATCGGGGATGCCGACGACCTTGAGCAGCTCGACGGCGCGCGCCGCCGCCGCCTGGGACGACAGCTTCGCGTCGTGCAGACGCAGCGCCTCGCTGATCTGGTCGCCCACCGTGTAGACGGGAGTGAGCGCCGACAGCGGGTCTTGGAACACCATCGCGAGACCCTTGCCGCGGATGCGAGAGAGCTTCGCGTCGTCCATCCCGAGCAGCGACGTGCCCTCGAACTCGATCGATCCGGTGATCTCTGCGGTCGAGGGCAGCAGACCCATCACGGCGAGCGACGAGACCGACTTTCCCGAGCCCGACTCGCCGACGATGCCGAGGAACTCGCCCGGGTGCACGTCGTACGAGATGCCGCGCACCGCCCGCACGGGGCTGCCGTCGCGCTGCGGGAACGTCACGCTCAGATCGCGCACGGAAAGGAGAGGTGCGCCGGTGCGGCCCCCTTGAGCAGACCCGGAGATCACAGCGTCAGTCACGGTTCATTCCAGAGGTCGGGTCGATGGCGTCGCGCAGCGCGTCGCCGACGAGGCTGATCGCGAACAGCAGCGCGATGAGGACGAAGGCGGGGAAGACGAACAGCCATGGGCGGGTGACGGCGGCGGCCGTGCCGTCGGCCAGCAGCGTGCCGAGCGACACGTCGGGCTTCTGGATGCCGAAGCCGAAATAGCTCAGCGACGTCTCCGACATGATCGCCACGACGATGCCGAGCGTCGCATCGATGATGAGGATGGATGCCATGTTGGGGATGATGTGGCGACCGAGGATCGTGCGCGTGGGCATCCCCATGTACCGCGCCGCGCGCACGAAGTCGCGGTTGCGCAGCGATCTTGTCTGACTGCGCACCACCTGCGCCATGATCATCCAGCTGAACAGCGCGATGTAGAACATCAGCACGATCCACGACAGGCCCTTGATCAGCGGGCTCAGCAGGATGAACAGGAAGAACGCGGGGATCACGAGCAGCAGCAGGATGAACCACTGGATGATCCGGTCGACCCAGCCGCCGATGTAGCCCGCCGTCGAGCCGACGATGGCCGCGATGATCGTGGCCGAGGGGCCGGCGACGAAGCCGATGACGAGCGACTTCTGCAGCCCCGCGAGCGTCTGGGCGTAGATGTCCTGACCGATCGAGTTCGTGCCGAACCAGTGCAGCAGCGTCGGCCCGAGGCCCATGTTCAGCGGGTCGCGGTCGGCGATGCCGTAGGGGTAGAGCAGCGGTCCGAGGAACGCCCACACGACGATGAGGACCACGACGACGAGGCCGATCCAGAACCGCGGCATCTTCTTGAGCCGCAGCCACACCAGGCCGTTGCGGGTCAGGGGCTTGCGCGTCTTGGTGACGTCGCTCCCCGGCTCGAGCGGCGATTCGATCGCTTCTTGCTGCATCACGGACATGTCAGCTTCTCACCCTCGGGTCGAGCGCGGCGTAGAGCACTTCAGACAGGGTGGATGAGATCAGATACAGCACGGCGACGAACAGCGCGGTGCCGGCGACGGCGTTGATGTCGTTCTTCTGGATCGCCTCGATCTGGAACTGTCCCATCCCTCTCCAGCTGAAGACAATCTCGAGCATCGCCGACCCCGCGATCAGCGTGCCGAAGCTGTAGGCGAAGAACGTCGACATCGGGATGAGCGCGAGCCGCACGCCGTGACGATACAGCGCCTGCGTGCGCGGCAGCCCCTTGGCGCGGGCCGTGCGGATGTAGTCGGCGCCGAGCACGTCGAGCATGACGCTGCGCTGATAGCGCGAATAGGATGCCGCACTGATCAGCACCAGGGCGATCGTCGGCAGCAGCAGGTGGACGGCGCGGTCGAGCGCGAGGTCCCACCAACTCCCGCTGATGCCGGCGGTGTACTCCCCCGTGAAGGTGATGAGCTGGAAGCCCAGCAGATTGTTCAGCTGCGTCGCCAGGATCATCAGCAGCACGCCGATGACGAACGTCGGGGTGGCGAAGACGATGTACGACGCGTAGGTGACGATCTGGTCGCTCGCGCGGTACTGGCGCACCGCGCCCCACACGCCCAGCAGCACGCCGACGATGGCGCCGATGATCGATCCGATCAGCAGCAGGCGCAGGCTCGCGCCCGAGCGGGCGGCGATCTCGGTGGTGACCTGGGCGCCGCCGACCGTCGTGCCCAGCGAGAACTGCGTGAACAGGTTGGTGAGCCAGGTCCACAGCCGCACCAGGATCGGGACGTCGGGGTTCACGCCCATGGCATCCAGTGATGCGTCGATCGACGACTGCGGCGGCCTCGGGTTCATGCCGTAGAAGCGCGCGGCAGGGTCGAGCGCGATGCTCGCCAGCACATACGCCATGCACGTGGCGATGAGGCTCAGGATCGCGTAGTTGAGGAACCGTCGGACGATATAGAGGGTCATCGAGCCGGCCTCGCGGTCCGGCAAGGATCAGACAGACAGACCATCGTCGTTCTTTCTCAGAGCCGCTCGACGTCGATTCGCCGGGCGTGTGTGGAGAGGCCGGACCGAGTCCGACACCTTGACCCTAACCCCAGCGCTGCATTGCGCCCGTCGGCGATAGGGAGTCTTTGCACGACCGTAACATTTCGTCACACCTTCGCAAAATGTTTGCCCAGGACCGGTCGATTCGTGCATTCTCAGCAAAATCAGGCGCCCGAACTGAGCGCCGAGGCGATTCCGCCGATGACGATGACGCCCAGCGCGACCAGCGCCGGGAGGTCCCACGAGCGCTCGACCTCCGTGGCACCCGAGCCGGGTGCCGCCACGGGGGGATCGCCCCCCTGCCAGGCATCGCGAAGGTCGCCGAGTTCACGGAGCGCCGCCGGCACGGCACGCGAGGGCTGCTGCGCGCTGCGACGCTCGGCGCGGCCGGGCCGCCCGGCGACAGGCCCCCCGTAGGCGGGCACCGTGTCGCCGCCGTCGAGGGTGAAGATCACCTGCCAGCGCAGGCCGATGTCGGTGACGCGCGCCCACGGGATGCGCGTGCGGCGCAGGTAGTTCTGCACCGTCGCTCCGCCCCCGTCGTAGGCGATGTGCGACGCGTACATGAGCACGTACACGATCCACACGACCAGCAGGACCCAGGGCGACAGGCGCAGCATCTCGACGACGCCCGCGCGCACGACCGCATCGATCAGCAGCGCGACCGCGACCACGCCGGCCACGATCAGCGCGATCGTGCCCGACGTGGCGCGCAGGACGTGCGCCGAAGCTCCCGATCGGCGGAAATCGGATGCCACGGTCAGAATCCGCTCGCCGCTCCCCCGCCCAGAGGGATGGACGCGCCGGGAATGGCATCGAGCAGGCGCCGCGTGTACTCCTCCGCCGGGTTCGCGAAGATCTCGTCGACGGTGCCCTTCTCGACGACCTTGCCGCGCTCCATGACGCAGACGAGGTCGGCCGCCACCCGCACGACCGCGAGGTCGTGGGTGATGAACAGGTACGTGAGACCCAGCTCGCTCTGCAGCTCAGACAGCAGCTGCAGGATCTGGTCCTGCACCAGCACGTCGAGCGCCGAGACGGCCTCGTCGAGAATGACGATGTCGGGCTTCAGCGCCAGCGCGCGCGCGATCGCGACGCGCTGACGCTGACCGCCCGACAGCTCGTTCGCGTAGCGCGAGGCGAGGCTCTGCGGCAGCGACACCTGGTCGAGCAGCTCGCGCACGCGCTCGCGCCGCGACGCCGCGTCGCCGACCTTGTGGATGTCGAGCGGCTCGGCGATCGTGTTGCCGATGTTGCGCATCGGGTCGAGCGATCCGTACGGGTCCTGGAACACGGGCTGCATGCGGCGACGCAGAGTGAACGTGTCCTTCTTCGACAGTTTCGCGATGTCGATGCCGTCGATCTCGATCGACCCCGAGGTCGGATCTTCGAGCTTGAGCACCATCTTCGCGACGGTGGACTTGCCCGATCCCGACTCGCCGACGAGGGCGAGGGTCTTGCCGCGCGGGATGTCGAACGACACGGCATCCACGGCACGGAACGGCTCGCTGCGGAAGCTGCCCTGGCGGATCTTGTAGTCCTTGGTCAGGTCGCGCACGCGCAGGGTCGGCGCCGCGTCGGCGATGTCGGCCAGCGACTGCACCCCGCGATCCTCCACGACCGCCTGGATGCGCTGCGAGGCGATCGAGGGAGCCGCCGCGACGAGTCGCTGCGTGTACGGGTGCCGCGGGTTCTCGAGGATGAGCCGACTCGGCCCCGCCTCGACGATCTCGCCGTCCTTCATGACGATGATGCGCTCCGCACGCTCGGCCGCGAGGCCGAGGTCGTGCGTGATGAGCAGCACCGAGGTGCCCTTCTCCTGCGTGAGCTTCGCCATGTGATCGAGGATCACCCGCTGCACCGTGACGTCGAGCGCCGAGGTCGGCTCGTCGGCGATCAGCAGCTTGGGGTCGGCCGCGAGGCCGATGCCGATCAGCGCGCGCTGGCGCATGCCGCCCGAGAACTGGTGCGGATACTGGTGCATGCGCTTGTCGGCATCCGCCAGACCCGCCTGCTTGAGCACCTCGATCGCCCGCGCTTCGACGTCGCGCTTGCCGCTCGCGATGCCGTTGGCGCGCACGGCCTCTATGACCTGGAAGCCGATCGACCACACCGGGTTGAGGTTCGACATCGGGTCTTGCGGCACGTAGCCGATCTCGCGCCCGCGGATGTCTTCCATCTGCGACCGCGAATAGTCGGTCAGGTCCTCACCGTCGAGCAGGATGCTGCCCGAGGTGACGTGTCCGGTGCCGGGCAGCAGCTGCACGATGGCCGACGCCGTCGTCGACTTGCCCGAGCCCGACTCCCCCACGATGGCGATCGTCTCGCCGGGGAAGATGTCGAAGCTGACGCCGTGCAGCACCTCTCGGGTGCCGGACTGCGAATCGAACGCGACGCGGATGTCGCGCACGCTCAGCAGCGGCTCGCGGGCGGTGCGGGAAGACACATCGCTCATCGGCGGGCCCTCGCTCTCGGGTCGAGGGCGTCTCGAATGAGCTCACCCAACAGGATGAAGGCCAGCACCGTGACCGTCAGCAGGATCGACGGATAGATGAGGGCCATGGGCGCCACACGCAGCGACTGCTGGGCCGCGCTGATGTCGTTGCCCCACGACATTACGGTGCTGCCGAGACCGACGCCGAGAAACGACAGCGTCGCCTCGGCGACGATCGCCGCCGCCAGGCTGATCGTCGTGATGACGAGCAGCGGCGCGATCGCGTTCGGCACGACGTGCGTCACGAGCGTGGTGAAGCGCGACTGGCCGAGCGCGCGCGATGCGGTGACGAAGTCGGCCTGCCGTACGCGCAGGATCTCGGCGCGGACGACGCGAGCCGTGGATGCCCAGGCGAACCCTCCGATCGCGAACGCGAGCGTGAAGACGTTCTTGTTCGTGGAGAAGACGCTCATCACGACGATGGCCGCGAGGATGTAGGGGATCGAGAAGAAGATGTCGCCGATGCGCGAGAGCAGGGCATCGAGCCACCCGCCGTAGAAGCCCGCGATCGCGCCCATGATCAGTCCGATGACCGTGCCGATGATCGTGGCGATCAGACCGACGGTGAGCGACGTGCGCGCACCCCAGACCATGCGAGCCCAGACATCGCAGCCGAGGAACGTGAAGCCGAGCGGATGCCCCGCGGCCGGGCCGCCGTTGCTGTCGCCGAGCTGGCAGTTGTCGGTCGGAGATACCTGGGTGAACAGCGTGGGCCAGATCGCCATCAGCAGCACGACGGCGACGACGAGCAGGCTGATCCAGAACGTCGGCCGGCGTCGCAGGTCGCGCCAGGCATCCGTCCACAGGTTGCTGGGCTTCTCGTCGACCCGCACGGCGTCGACCACGAGGGTCTCGGTGGCCGTCGGGGCGACGTAGTGGTTCACCCCCGTGGGGTCGTTGACATCACTTGACATAGCGGATCCTCGGATCGAGCAGCCCGTAGAGCATGTCCACGAGCAGGTTGACGAGTACGTAGATGATGACGAAGACCGTCACGAACGACACCACGGTGGGCCCTTCGTGCTTCTGGATTGCTCGGAACAGCGTGTTGCCGACACCGGGAACGTTGAAGATGCCCTCGGTGACCGTCGCACCCACGAGCAGCACACCGAAGTTCGTGGCCGAGTTGGTGATGACGGGGATCAGCGAGTTGCGCAGTACGTGCGTGGGGATCACCCTCGTGCGCGAGAGGCCCTTGCTGTAGGCGGTGCGCACCCAGTCCTGGTTGAGGGTGTCGATGACCGAGCCGCGCATGAGCCGCATGCTCGTCGCATAGAGGCTGAGGCCCAGCACGATCGCGGGCAGCCACAGGTCGCCCCAGTCGTTGCTCGCGCCGACGGTCGGTTTGAACCAGCCCCATTGGATCGCCAGGAAGTACTGCGCGAGGAAGCAGAGGACGAAGATCGGCACCGCGACGAAGATGAGCGCGATCACGAGCATGGTGTTGTCGAAGAGCTTGCCCTTGCGCAGCGCCGAGACGGTGCCGATGATGATCGCCAGCGTGAACTCGATCGCGATCGCCATGATCGCGAGGCGCCCCGTGACGGGAAGTGTCCGGGCGAGGACGTCATTGACCGACTGCCCCGAGAACGTCACGCCGAGGTTTCCCTGGAAGATGCCGGTGATGTAGTAGAAGTACTGCACCAGGAACGGCTGATCCAGGTGATACTGCGCACGAAGCTGTGCGAGCACCGCGGGGTTCGGCGTCTTGTCGCCGAAGAGGGCGAGGATGGGGTCTCCGGGTAGCGCGAAGACCATGAAGTAGATGAGCAGTGTGGCCCCGAAGAACACCGGGATCACCTGCAGCAGGCGTCTGAGGATGTAACCGAGCATCCCGTCTCCCTCCAGCTGTGGGGCGTGGCCCCGATCACGCGGTCTGCGGTTCGGGTGCGCCCTCTGAATGCATCGTGCCGCGTTATCGCCGCGGGCGCGAGATGTGGGTGGACAAACCGCGGGGCGGTGACGTGTCGTCACCGCCCCGCGGATGATCGGATTACTTGGTGATCTGGTAGTACAGCGGCACCGAGTTCCAGCCGAACTCGACGTTCTGCACGCCCTCGGCGAAGCCGCCGTCGACGTTCGAGTACCACAGCGGGATGGCCGGAAGGTCCTTCAGCAGGATCTCCTGAGCCTTCTGGAAGTCGCCGTTGGCGGCCTCCGGGGCGGTCGCCGAGATGCCGTCGGACAGCAGCTTGTCGAAGTCGGGGTTCGAGTAGTCACCGTCGTTCGATCCGGCGTTGGTGGCGTAGATCGGGCCCAGGAAGTTGTACAGACCCGGGTAGTCGGCCTGCCAGCCGGTGCGGAATGCGGTCTCGATCGTGCGGTCGGTGACCTTCGAGCGCAGCGAGGCGAAGTCGGCGTACGGAGCGCCCGACGCGTCGATGCCCAGCGTGTTCTTGATCGAGTTGGTGACCGCGTCGACCCACGTCTGGTGGCCGCCGTCGGAGTTGTACGCGATCTGGAACGAACCCGACCACGGCGAGATGGCGTCGGCCTGGGCCCACAGCTTCTTCGCCTCGTCGGGGTTGTACGCGAGCACGTCAGCACCCTCGAGCGAGTCGGACCAGCCCGCGATGACCGGCGAGGTGAAGTCGCTGGCCGGGGTGCGGGTGTCCTGGAAGACGACCTTGGTGATCTCTTCGCGGTTGATCGACATCGACAGCGCCTGACGACGCAGGTTGCCCTCTTCGCCCGAGAAGTGCGCGAGGCGGCTCGGGATCGTGAACGACTGGAAGATCGCGGCCGGCTGGTTGACCGCGCGGTCGCCCAGCTCGTCCTGGAACGTCGCCAGGGCCGCCGGCGGGATGCCGTCGATCACGTCGACGTTGTTGCCCTGCAGGTCCGCGTAGGCGGCGTCCTGCGTGGCGTAGAAGATGATGTCGAGGCCCGCGTTCTTCGGCGCGCGGCCACCGGTGTAGTCATCGTTCTTCACGAGCGAGATCTGCACGTCGTGCTCCCACGCGGTGTCCGACGCGAGCTTGTAGGGGCCGTTGCCGACGGGGTTCTCGCCGAACGCAGCCATGTCCTTGAATGCCGAGTCGGGCAGCGGGTAGAACGCCGAGTAGCCCAGGCGCAGCGCGAAGTCGGACGCCGGCTTGTTCAGCGCGATCGTGAAGGTGTAGTCGTCGACTTCCTTCAGACCGGTGAGCTCGGAGTCCTCGTCGTAGCTGAAGCCCTCGATGTCCTCGAAGAAGTAGCTGGAGAGCTGCTTGTTCGAGAGCTTCGCGCCGTAGTTCCAGGCGTCGATGAAGTTGTGGGCCTGCACCTCGGTGCCGTCCGTGAACTTCTGGCCCTTCTTGAGCTTGACCGTCAGGTTCTGCGGGTCGTCGACCGTGATCGACTCGGCCACATCGTTCTGCGGCTCGCCCTTGGCGTCGTAGTAGACCAGACCGGCGAAGATCTCGTCGATGATCTTGCCGCCACCCGTTTCGTTGGTGTTCGTGGGGATGAGCGGGTTCTGGGGCTCAGAGCCGTTCGTCTTGATGATGGCGGTGCTGTCGCCGCCCGACGCGCTGGGCGTGCCGCTGCCGCTGCTGGAGCAGCCGGCGAGCGCCAGCCCTCCGGCCACGAGCAGCGCGATGCCCGCGAGGGCGATCTTGTTGCGCTTCAAGGTTGTTCCTCCTGTGCAGGGTGATGCGCCCACGGCAAGCTGTGAGTTCGCCGGGGCGCGGATAGGGAAACTGTAAGTAACGGAGCACCCGTGGACAAATCAATCGGCGGAAACGTTACAGACCCTTAACTCAAGCGTCTCGCGATGTGGCAATCTGACAAGGTGACGGGCTTTCGTGGCGATCTGGACGCTCTCGGCGACCCGGGCGCGCGCGCCTCAGGCATCCCCCGTCGCACGCGTCTCTGGTGGGAGATCGCGATCGTCCTGGCGCTGTCGGTCGGGCGCTCGGCGGTCTACTCGGTGCTCTCGCTCGTGCAGGCGCTGACCCGCGAGCAGTCGCTCGGCGATCAGTCCACGTCGCTCAACCCGGGAGCGAACGCCCAGGAGTTCTGGGACGTGCTGTACCAGTTCGTGCAGCAGTTCTTCGCGTTCGCGCCGATCGCGCTGGTGATCTACCTGCTGTGGGAGCCCGGGGTCTCGGCGTTCCGGCGCATCGGCCTGGACTTCCGGGTCTTCGGGAGAGACGTGGGCGCAGGCATCCTGCTCGTGCTCGTCATCGGCGTGCCGGGCCTCGGCCTGTACGCGGCGGGGCGCGCCCTCGGGATCACCGTGCAGGTGGATGCCTCGCCGCTCGACGGCTCGTGGTGGACGGTGCCGCTGCTGCTGCTGGCCGCGCTGCGTGCCGGGCTCACCGAAGAGGTGATCTTCATCGGGTACCTCTTCGACCGGCTGCGCCAGCTCGGCTGGGGCACCTGGACGATCATCCTGTCGACCGCCGCGCTGCGCGGCGCTTACCACGCCTACCAGGGCTGGGGCCCGATCGCCGGCAACGTCGCGATGGGCATCGTCTTCGGCTGGGTCTATCACCGCTGGGGCCGCGTCATGCCCCTCGTGATCGCGCACACCCTGATCGACGTGATCGCGTTCGTGGGCTACCCCCTCGCCGCCGCGTGGTGGCCCGGGGTGTTCTCGCCGCCCGCCTGACCCCGCGCCGCGTGCGCTGGCGAAACACAGCGTGTGCGCTGAGCCACAGTGCCACACGCTGTGTTTCAGCGCGCAGACCGTGGCTCACCGCCAGAACGGGGCGAGGGCGAGCGGGCGAGCGGTACGGCCCGCGCCACCGCCACCATCACCACCGCCCCCGCTCCCGGACCCGTGAAACACAGCGTGTGCGCTGAGCCACAGTGCCACACGCTGTGTTTCAGCGCGCAGGCTGTGTTTCACGGCCACGGCGGGGGGGGCGCGGCGGCGGGGGCGGGCTAGGCGAAGGCCTCGATGGGCGGGCAGGCGCACACGAGGTTGCGGTCGCCGTAGGCGTTGTCGATGCGGCGGACGGGCGGCCAGTACTTCGTGCGCACCAAGGTGTGCACGGGGTAGACGGCCAGCTCGCGCGGGTAGGGGTGCTCCCACGAAGACGCCACCACCGCCTCGGCGGTGTGCGGAGCGTTCACGAGGGGGTTGTCGGATGCCGGCCACTCCCCCGCCTGCACCGCCGCGGCCTCGGCGCGGATCGCGATCATCGCCTCGATGAAGCGCTCGATCTCGCCGAGGTCTTCCGACTCGGTCGGCTCGACCATGAGCGTCCCCGCGACCGGGAACGACATCGTCGGCGCGTGGAAGCCGTAGTCAATGAGCCGCTTTGCGACATCGTCGACCGTGACGCCGGTCTCGTCCTTCAGCGGGCGCAGGTCGAGGATGCACTCGTGCGCGACGAGCCCTCCCTCGCCCGAATACAGCACGGGATAGTGCTCGCGCAGGCGCGTGGCGATGTAGTTCGCCGAGAGGACGGCCGCGGCCGTGGCATCCCGCAGCCCCGCCGCACCCATCATGCGGATGTACGCCCACGAGATCGTGAGGATGGATGCCGAGCCGTACGGCGCTCCCGAGACGGGACCGCCGTCGAAGACGAAGCCGCCCGCGTGCTCGGCGCGCTGCGCGAGCGGGTGCGAGGGCAGGAACGGCGCCAGGTGCGCCTTCGCCGCGACCGGCCCGACGCCGGGCCCGCCGCCACCGTGCGGAATCGCGAACGTCTTGTGCAGGTTCAGGTGCGACACGTCGCCGCCCAGGTCGCCGAAGCGCGCGAACCCGACGAGCGCGTTCATGTTCGCGCCGTCGACGTAGACCTGGCCGCCCGCCTCGTGCACCGCGGCCGTGATGTCGACCACGTCGTGCTCGTAGACGCCGTGCGTCGACGGGTACGTGATCATCAGCGCCGCGAGGGCGTCGGCGTGCAGGGCGATCTTCGCCCGCAGGTCGCCGAGGTCGACGTTGCCGGCCTCGTCGCACGCGACGACCACCACGCGCATGCCCGCGAGCACGGCGGATGCCGCGTTGGTGCCGTGCGCCGACGACGGGATCAGGCACACGTCCCGCTGCGCGTCGCCACGCGAGTGGTGGTAGCCGCGGATCGCGAGCAGGCCCGCGAGCTCGCCCTGCGAGCCGGCGTTCGGCTGCAGCGACACTGCGTCGTACCCCGTGATCTCGGCGAGCCACGACTCGAGCTGATCGATGAGCACGAGGTACCCGGCGACATCGTCGACGGGCGCGAACGGGTGGATGCGCGAGAACTCCGGCCACGAGACGGCCGCCATCTCGGTCGCCGCGTTGAGCTTCATCGTGCACGAGCCGAGCGGGATCATGCCGCGGTCGAGCGCATAGTCGCGGTCGGCGAGCTGCTTGAGATAGCGCATCATCGCCGTCTCGGAGTGGTGCACGTGGAACACCGGGTGCGTCAGGAACTCGTCTTCACGGCGCAGATTCTCGGGCACGTGCATCGCGCCCACGCCGTCGGCGAACCCGAACGCGCGCTGCTCGGGTCCGCCGAACACCTGCGCGAGCGCGTGCAGCTCGGAGACGGTCGTGGTCTCGTCGACCGAGATCCCGACCGAATCGGAGTCGCGGAACCACAGCTGGAACCCGCGCTCGCGCGCAGCGTCGACGATCGCCTCGGCGCGGCCGGGCACCGACACGACGATCGTGTCGAAGAAGTCGTCGTGGAGGGTCTCGTTCCCGGCATCCACGATCCAGTCGCGCAGCAGGTGCGCCTTGGCGGTGACGTCGCCCGCGATGCGGCGCAGCCCGTCGGGGCCGTGGTAGACGGCGTACATGGATGCCATGACGGCCAGCAGCACCTGCGCGGTGCAGATGTTCGAGGTCGCCTTCTCGCGGCGGATGTGCTGCTCGCGCGTCTGCAGTGAGAGGCGGTACGCGGGCTTGCCGGTGGCATCCTGCGAGACGCCGACCAGGCGACCGGGCAGCTGTCGCTCGAGCCCGGCGCGCACGGCCATGTAACCGGCGTGGGGACCGCCGAACCCGAGCGGCACGCCGAAGCGCTGGGTCGTGCCCACGGCGATGTCGGCGCCGAGCGACCCGGGCGAGCGCAGCAGCGTGAGGGCGAGCAGGTCGGCGGCGACGACGGCGAAGCCACCCTGCGCCTGGACGGCGGCGATGACCTCGGACGGATCCCACACGCGACCCGACGCGCCGGGGTACTGGAGGAACGCGCCGAAGCCTTCGAGACGTTTCGACTCGCTGCGCTCGCGGGGCGACCGGGTGTCGGTCCCCGGGACCGCTTCACCGGTCCCCGAGCCTGCCGAGGGGTCGAACTCCACGATCTCGATGCCGAGGGCCGCGGCGCGGTGTGCGAGCAGGGCCTTCGTCTGGGGCAGCGCGTCGGCGTCGACGAGGAACACGTTCGAGGTCGACTTCGAGGCACGCCGGGCGACGAGCATGCCCTCGACGACGGCGGTCGACTCGTCGAGCATCGAGGCGTTCGCCGTGGCGAGGCCCGTCAGGTCGGTGACCATCGTCTGGAAGTTGATCAGCGCCTCAAGGCGCCCCTGCGAGATCTCGGGCTGGTACGGCGTGTACGCGGTGTACCAGGACGGGTTCTCGAAGACATTCCGCGCGATCACCGACG
Organism: Microbacteriaceae bacterium PS02068; assembly: GCA_029959325.1. Lineage (GTDB taxonomy): Bacteria > Actinomycetota > Actinomycetes > Actinomycetales > Microbacteriaceae > Microbacterium. The sequence goes on along the minus strand of JASCPF010000003.1, from coordinate 68,577 downwards.
GCGTGAGCGTGTCGTAGTAGCCCAGACCGATCATCGGCCGCGCGACGCGGTTCATCGCCGCGAGCGATCGCAGCTCCGCGAGCGCCTCGGCCTCGGTCGAAGCGTTCGGGATCGCCGAGTCGACCACGGGCGCCGCGTGAATGGATGCCGGGACCGCCCGCTCCACGAGCTGCTCGACCGAGTCGTAGCCGAGCGCGTGCAGCATGATCGCCTGCGCATCGGCATCCGTTCCGATATGCCGGTCGAGGAATGCGCCCGAGGTCACGCCTCGCCGCCCGTGAGCGCCACGTACGCGTCGCGGTCCATGAGCGATTCCACGTCGGCGGGGTCGACCTGGATCTTCACGAGCCACGCGCCGAATGCGTCGCCGTTCACCGAGGCCGGGTCGTCCACGACGGCGTCGTTGATCGCGACGACCTCGCCCGTGAGCGGCGCATAGAGCTCACCGACCGATTTCGTCGACTCGATCTCGCCGCACACCTCGCCGGCGGTCACCGAGCTGCCGACAGCGGGCAGCTCGACATAGACGACATCGCCGAGCTTCTCGGCGGCGTAGTCGGTGATGCCGACGGTGGCGACGTCGCCCGCGAGGGCGACCCACTCGTGCTCGTCGGTGTACTTGAGGGCGGTCAGGTCGGTCATGCGGTCCTCCGGTAGAAAGGCAGAGCGGTCACGGTGGCGGGAATGCGGGTGCCCCGCACGTCGAGGTACAGGGTGGTGCCGGGTTCGGCGAGCGCGGGCGGCACGAAGGCCATGGCGATGGGATGCCCCAGGGTCGGGCTGAGCGCACCGCTGGTGATCTCGCCGATGGGCTCGCCGCCGTCCGCCTCAGCGAACACGGCATAGCCGGCGCGTCCGGCACGGCGGCCTTCGGCGGCGAGCCCGACGAGCACGGGCAGGTCGTCGGATGCCGCGGCTGCCGCTTCCAGGGCATCCTTGCCGACGAAGTCGTCTTTATCGAGGGCGACGACGCGGCCGAGCCCCGCCTGGGCGGGCAGGATCTCGGTCGACAGCTCGTGGCCGTGCAGCGGCATGCCGGCCTCGAGGCGCAGCGTGTCGCGGGCGGCGAGCCCGGCGGGCACGAGCCCGAGCGGAGCGCCGGCGGCGAGCAGCGCGTCCCACAGGGCCGGGGCGAGGGCGTTCGGGATGAGCAGCTCGTAGCCGTCTTCGCCGGTGTAGCCGGTGCGGGCGACGAAGAGCTGCGCGTCCTGGAACGTGCCGGACGACCAGGCGTAGTAGCCAAGGTCGGCGAGCGCCGGGGTCACGTTGTGTACGCCCACGGTGCGCCCGACGATCTCGCGGGCGTTCGGGCCTTGCACGGCGATCAGGGCGTAGTCGTCCGAGACGTCCGTGAGAACGACGTCGCCGAGCAGCCGCTTGGCGAGCGCCACAGCGACGAGGGCCCGGTTGCCGGCGTTCGAGATCACGAGGAAGTCGTCGTCGCCGCGTCGGTAGACGATGACGTCATCGATCACGCCGCCTAGTTCGTCGAGCAGCAGCGAGTACTTCGCCTTGCCGATCTTCATCGACGAGATGCGCCCGGCGAGCGCGTAGTCGAGGTACGCGGCGGCGCCCGTGCCGATAGCCAGGAACTCGGCCATGTGCGAGATGTCGAACAGGCCCGCGGCCTGGCGCACGGCGTGATGCTCGGCGAGGTCGGACGTGTAGCGCACGGGCATGAGCCAGCCGCCGAAGTCCGTGAACGAGGCGCCGAGCGCGGCATGGCGCTCGTGCAGCGGGGTGGTGCGAAGGTCTGACATGAGTTCTCCCGGTTCGCGGGCTGGCGCCCGCCGGGCTCGGCGGACGTGAACTCCCCCTCTGTCATGGGCCTGAGAGTTTCACCCCTCGACAGGCTCGGGGACCGAGCCAGGGCTCGGACTGAACCAGGGCTCGGGGATGCGAGCCAGGGGTTTTCACCGTCGGCGGATTTTGAGAACTGCGCGGAGAGTCGCGGAATGCGGCTCACGAGGGTTTCGACTCGGGCGCTGCGCGCCCTCGCTCAACCCGATTTCTTGCTGCGCTCGAAATCGCTTTTCAGAGCGGCCGGACGCGAGCGGTACGCGGACCTGAGAGATTGGCGGGGAGGCTTGCTCCTTCGGTGCCCGGCGTCTCTTCCGAAGAAGTGGATGCCGGGGCTCTCCCGCGCGCGTCATGCGGCCTGATGTTCTGTTGTCCGCTCAGCATAGCCGGTGCGCCCGACTTATCACCGGCGCCACCGAGTTGCACTTCGTGTCACGATGACCATAAGATGGGCGTCAGGAGTTATGGTCATGACGACAAGAACCGAGCACGCGGCATCCGCACCGCTTCTTTCGGCGACCCTTTCGGCGACGGATGAGATCCGCGTCGCCGTCTCGACCGTCATCTTCAGCCTGCGCCGATCGTCGGGCGCCGAGCGTCCGGCCGTCGTCATCCCGCTCGTCCGCCGCACGCGTGACCCGCACGACGGCCAGTGGGCGCTGCCCGGCGGATGGCTCGGCGGCGCCGAGGGGCTCGAGGCCGCGGCATCCCGCACCCTCGCCGAGACCACGGGTCTCGCGCCGAGCTTCCTCGAGCAGCTCTACGCGTTCGGCGACGTCGATCGCTCGCCCTCGCGCGTCGTCTCGATCGTCTACTGGGCGCTCGTCCGCGAAGACGTCTCGTCAGACCCCGCACTCGAGAACGTGCGCTGGTTCGATGCGACGGCGCTGCCCGAGCTGGCCTTCGACCACAACCAGATCGTCGACTACGCGCTGTGGCGCCTGCGCAACAAGGTCGGCTACAGCCGCATCGCGCACGGCCTGCTGCCGGGGCTGTTCACCCTCGCCGATCTGCGCGAGGTGTACGAGGCGATCCTCGGGCGGCGCCTCGACCCGGCGAACTTCCGCCGTCAGGTCGAGGGCTCGGGCACGCTCATCCCCACCGACGGATTCCGCACCGGCAGCCACCGGCCCGCCCGGCTCTACCGCTACAACCACGACGTCGAGCTCGCCGAACGCGGCCCGCTCCCCCGCTGACCTTTCCGAAAGGCACTGTCATGACCCTTCTGCAGATCCAGCCGAACCCGGCGGATGCCAGCGTCGACCACGAGATCCAGGCGATCGTCGCGGGCGCCTCGACCGCCGAGACGTGCAACACCGACCTCGCCGCGGGCCCGTGGGACTTCGACAGCCGACCCGGCTACGGCCCGGGCTCGTCGATGGGTGACGTCATCCCCACCGGCTCGCCGCGCCAGGGCGAGCTGCCCGCGGAGTACCGCGAGGCATCCGAACCCGAACTGCACGCACGCATCACCGCGGCGAAGAAGACACTCGGCGACCGCGTCGTCGTGCTCGGCCACTTCTATCAGCGCGAAGAGGTCGTGACCCACGCCGACTACGTCGGCGACTCGTTCCAGCTCGCCAATGCCGCGCTCACGCAGCCGCAGGCCGAGGCGATCGTCTTCTGCGGCGTGCACTTCATGGCCGAGACCGCCGACCTGCTCTCGCGCCCCGACCAGGCCGTCATCCTGCCGAACCTCGCCGCGGGGTGCTCGATGGCCGACATGGCATCCATCGACGACGTCGAAGACTGCTGGGAGCAGCTCGCCGAGATCTACGGACCGATGGATGCCACCGATGCCGACGGCCTCGTGCCCGTCATCCCCGTCACGTACATGAACTCGTCGGCCGCGATCAAGGGGTTCGTCGGGCGCAACGGGGGCATCGTGTGCACGTCGTCGAACGCTCGGACCGTGCTCGAGTGGGCGTTCGCGCGCGGGCGCCGCGTGCTGTTCTTCCCCGACCAGCACCTGGGCCGCAACACCGCGAAGGCGATGGGCGTGCCGCTCGAGCAGATGCCGATGTGGAATCCGCGGAAGCCCCTCGGTGGGTCTTCGGACGCGGACCTCGCCGATGCCAAGGTCATCCTCTGGCACGGCTTCTGCTCGGTGCACCGCCGGTTCACGGTCGACCAGATCGACAAGGCCCGCGCCGAGCACCCGGGCGTGCGCGTGATCGTGCACCCGGAGTGCCCGATGGCCGTCGTGGATGCCGCGGACGAAGCCGGCTCGACGGACTACATCCGCAAGGCGATCGCCGCCGCCACCGAGCCCACGACGTTCGCGATCGGCACCGAGATCAACCTCGTGCAGCGCCTCGCGGCCGAGAACCCGCAGCACGAGATCTTCTGCCTCGATCCCGTTGTGTGCCCGTGCTCGACGATGTACCGCATCCACCCGGGGTACCTCGCGTGGGTGCTGGAGGAGCTGGTCGCGGGCCGGGTCGTCAACCGCATCACGGTGCCGGGCGACGTCGCCGACCCGGCGCGACTCGCCCTCGAGCGGATGCTGGCGGCGAAGCCGTGACCCTTCGACAAGCTCAGGGGCCGGAGGCGGCTCGGGGACCGGAGGCGGCTCAGGGGCCGGCCGTCGTCGTGGTGGGCTCGGGCATCGCCGGGCTGACGGTGGCGCTGCACGCGCTCGACAACGGCTGCCGCGTGACACTCGTCACGAAGGACGTCCTCGAACACGCGAACACGCGGTACGCGCAGGGCGGCATCGCCGGGGTCATGTTCGACGACGACTCCGCCGCGGCGCACCTGCGCGACACCCTGATCGCGGGGGCGGGCCTCAGCGACCCCGCCGCGGTGCAGGTGCTCGTGGATGAGGGCCCCGACCGCATCCGCGAGCTGATCGCACTCGGCGTCGCCTTCGACCGCGCGGCCGACGGCGAATACGTCAAGGGCCTCGAGGCAGCGCACTCGTACCCGCGGATCCTGCACGCCGGTGGCGACGCCACCGGAACCGCGATCGAGAAGGCGCTCGTCGCCCGCCTGCGCGCGAGCGCGGCACGCGTGATCGAGCACGCCTTCCTGATCGACCTCGTCACCGAACCGGCACCCGGCTCCGAGCGGTCCCCGAGCCCCGAGCTGGCACCCGGCCCCGACCGGTCCCCGAGCTTGTCGAGGGGCCGTGTCACCGGCATCGACGTGCTGATCGACGACGAGCGACGCGAGGTCATCCCGGCCGATGCCGTCGTCCTCGCGACCGGCGGAGCGGGGCAGCTCTACGCGCACACGACGAACCCGCCCGTTGCGACCGGTGACGGCATCGCTGCGGCTCTGCGAGCGGGCGCCGCCGTCGTCGACCTGGAGTTCTTCCAGTTCCACCCCACGGTGCTGCCGGCCACGGCAGACGCCGACGCGTTCCTGGTGTCCGAAGCCGTGCGCGGCGAGGGCGCCGTCCTGCGCGACGAGCAGGGCAGGCGCTTCATGCTCGACATCCACCCCGATGCCGAGCTCGCCCCACGCGACGTGGTTGCGCGGGCGATCGCAGACGTCATGACCGAACAGGACGGCCGGCCCGCGCTCCTGGATGCCACGGGGCTCGGGCCCGACGGCACCGACGGCAAGGCGAAGCGCACCGCCGCGTTCCTGAAGAAGCGCTTCCCGACGATCGACGCCGCCGTGCGCGCACGCGGCGAAGACTGGGCGCGCGAGCCGATCCCCGTGACGCCCGCCGCGCACTACCTGATGGGCGGCGTGAGCACAGACCTCGACGGCCGCACCAGCCTGCCGGGCCTCTATGCGGTGGGCGAGGCGGCGCGCACAGGCGTTCACGGTGCGAACCGCCTGGCATCCAACTCACTGCTGGAGGGCGCGGTCTTCGGCGCGCGCGCCGGCGACGCGATCGCCGCCGATGCCGCGCGCGGCGACTGGCCCGCCGCAGACTCGTTCCCTCGTGCCGCGCCGGCCGTCGGGACAGAATCCGCCGCCGGCACCCCCGCTCCCCCGTTCTCGCGGGCCGCGCTGCAGGAGCTGATGTGGGCCGACGCGGGCCTCGTGCGCGATGCGCAGGGGCTCGATCACGCGGCATCCGTCATCGCGGGCTGGCGCGGCGCCGTGCGCACACCCGAGGCCGAGGCCGAGTACGAGGACGAAAACCTGCTCGAGGTCGCCGCAGCGCTCGTCGCGGCAGCGCAGGCCCGCCCCGAATCGGTCGGCGCGCACGCCCGTCGCGACGAGGCCGCGTCCCGAACTCCTCCACTTTCGACGCAGACCGCGCTGGATACCTCCGATCAGGGCACCGACCCCTCGAATTGGAGGAGTTCGGGCGAGACGCTCCCCGCCTTCACCCCGACGGGAGCCCACTGATGCTCAGCCGGAGCCACATCGACTCCGTCGTGCGGGCCGCGCTCGACGAGGATGCCCCGTGGGGCGACCTCACGAGCGAAACTCTGATTCCCGCCGAGGCGACCGCCACTGCCGAGCTCCGCGCCCGCGAGGACGGCGTGTTCAGCGGCGGCGAGGTCTTCGCCGCGGCGTTCGCCCTGACGGATCCGCGCATCGTGGTCACGCTGCACGTCGCCGACGGCGACCGGTTCGCGGCCGGCGACGTGCTCGCGACCGTCAGCGGCCCCGCGCGGGGCATGCTCACGGCCGAGCGCGTCGGGCTGAACTTCGCCCAGCGGATGTCGGGCATCGCGACGCTGACGGCCGCCTATGTGGCGGCGGTCGCACACACGCCCGCCCGCATCGCCGACACGCGCAAGACCACTCCGGGGCTTCGCCAGTTCGAGCGCCACGCCGTGCGCAGCGGCGGGGGGCACAACCACCGCTTCAGCCTGTCGGACGCGGTCATGGCCAAGGACAATCATCTGGCCGTGCTCGTCGCGCGACACGGCTCGGTCACCGCGGCGCTCGAGGCCGCGCTCGAGGACCTGCCGCACACGACCCACGTCGAGGTCGAGGTCGATCGGCTCGACCAGCTGGGCGACGTCCTCGCCGTGACCGCCGCGCCGGGCCGCCCGCGCGGCGTCGGCACGATCATGCTCGACAACTTCACCCTCGATGACCTGCGCACGGGCGTCGCCCGCATCGGCGGACGCGCCATCGTGGATGCCTCGGGCGGCGTCACCCTCGACACCGTCGCCGCGATCGCCGAGACCGGCGTCGACGTGATCTCGGTCGGCGCGCTCACCCATTCGGCACGAGCCCTCGACCTCGGCCTCGACATCCGGCTCGACGCCTGACAGCCGCCCGGACCTCCCCGACAAACCCGGTAAACCCGACAGACCCGACACCCCGAGCCCGCCACCACCATGCTCTACCTCGACCACGCCGCGACCACTCCGGTGCGCCCCGAGGTGCTGCAGGCGATGCTGCCGTACCTCACCGAGCGCTTCGGCAATCCGTCGAGCCACCACACGGTCGGCGAAGCGGCCGCTGCCGCGCTCGATGACGCCCGCCGGCGGGTCGCCGCGGCGCTGGGATTCCGCGCGAACGACATCGTGTTCACGTCGGGCGGCACCGAGGCCGACAACCTCGCCGTGAAGGGTCTCGCGATCGGCGCGGCACTGCGCCGCGGCGCGCCCGCGCACGTGATCACCACAGCGATCGAGCACGAGGCCGTGCTCGCCTCGTGCGACTATCTCGAGCGCGTGCACGGATTCGCCGTCACGCGACTGCGGGTCGACGAAACCGGGAGCGTCGATCCCGACGATCTCGCGGCCGCGATCCGCCCCGACACGGCGCTCGCGAGCATCGGCTACGCGAACAACGAGATCGGGACGGTGCAGGATGCCTCGGCGCTCAGCGCCGTGACGGCGGCAGCGGGCATCCCGCTGCACTTCGATGCCGTGCAGGCGGCGGGCTGGCTGCAGCTCGCGGTCATCGGCGCCGATGCGCTCTCGCTCGCCGGGCACAAGATCGGCGCACCGCAGGGCATCGGGGCGCTCGCCGTGCGTTCGCGCCTGCCGCTCGAGCCGGTGCTGCACGGTGGCGGTCAGGAGCGCGATCGCCGCAGCGGCACCGAGAACCTCGCCGGCGCGGTCGGGTTCGCGGTGGCGCTCGAACTGGCCGAGGCCGAGCGCGTCGAGGCATCCGCCCGCCTGACGAGCCTGAGTCAGGCGTTCATCGCGCGCGTGCTCGATCGGGTGCCGGTTGCGCGCCTGACGGGCCACCCGACGCGCCGCCTGCCGGGTACGGCGAGCTTCACCTTCGCCGGCACGAGCGGCGAATCCGTGCTGCTCGAGCTGGAACGCCGCGGGTTCGTCACCTCGAGCGGATCGGCCTGCGCGGCCGGCAGCGACGAGCCCTCGCACGTGCTGCTGGCGTGCGGCGTCGACCCCGAGGTCGCGCAGACCTCGGTGCGGTTCACGTTCGGCCACGGCCAGCGCGCCGACCTCACCCCGATCGCCGACGCGGTCGCGGCGTCGGTGGCGGCGGTACGATCGGGCGCGTGAGCTTCCCCGCCCGAGACGCCGCCCACGACGCCGACCGCGCCGCTGAGCGCGACGCCGTGGTCACCCTCATCGTGCCGGGCCGCGACGTCGCCGCCTACGCCGCCGAGGCCATCGCGTCGTTGCAGGCGCAAACCCTCACGTCGTGGCGCGCCGTGCTCATCGATGACGGGTCGGTGGATGCCACCGGCGCGATCTTCGCCGCGGCCGCGGCGTCCGACGCGCGCTTCACCCTGGTGCGCAACAACACGGCGGGCGGGCTCGGCGCAGCGCGCAACACGGGGCTCGACCTCGTCGACACCCCGTTCGTCGGTTTCCTCGACGCCGACGATGTGATGACCGCGACCGCGCTCGATCGGCTCGTCGCCACGCTGACCGCGACCGGCAGCGACATCGTCGTGGGCGCCTATGTGCGCCTGCGCGCCGACGAACACGGCGTGTATGCCCCCGGCGTCGTGCAGCCGTGGGTGGCCGCCGCGACCGCGCCCGAGCGCCGCGGCACGAACCTCGCCGAGCATCCCGATGTCTCGGGCAACATCGTCGCGTGGTCGAAGCTCAGCCGCGTCGAGCTGTGGCGTCGGCACGCGGTGCGCTTTCCCGAGGGCGCGCTCTACGAAGACCAGGTCGTCGCCCAGCGGCTCTACACGCATGCCCGCGCGATCGATGTGATCCCCGACGTCGTGGTGCACTGGCGCGAGCGTGCGGACGGCTCGTCGATCACGCAGCACAAGGATGCCGTGCCCGTGCTCGCCGACTACCTGGATGCGCTGCGGGGCGGACTCGCCGTGCTCGACGCCGCAGATCAGCGGGCCGCCGCGCGCTCGCGCGTGCGACTCATCCTCGAGATGGACACGCCGCCGCTGATCCGCATCGCGCAGGACCATCCCGATGCCGCGTATCGGCGCGCGGTCGGCGCGTTGGTCCGCGAGCTCACGGCCCGTGCCGCCGCCGACGGGGTCGCGCTCGACGACAGCACCGCCGACCTGCGCAGCGCCGCGACGCTCTGGTGACGCGGGTGACCCGCGCAGCTCTCGCGGGCTAGGGTAGGCGCCATGACGAGCACTCCTGAGAACCTCCCCGAGACGCCCGACGGCCCCGACCTGGGCGCGCTGCGCGACGAGATCGACGACCTGCAGAAGATCCCGACGGAAGAGCTCGTGAACCCCGCTCCGGCGATCGTGGAAGAGAACGAGCCCACCCCGAAGCCGACCGACGCCATCGGCTCGGAAGACTGGAACAAGCCCGAGTCCGACGAGGTCTGACCCTCACTCGACCGGCAGCCACGCTTTCGCCACCGCGCGGTCGCCGCCCGCCTCTGCTGCGGCTTCCATCCCCTCGATCCGCGCCGCGGCCATCTGCTCGGCGGCCAGCTCGGCATAGAGCCCGCCGCGCGCGAGCAGCTCGGCGTGCGAGCCCGACTCGACGATCTTCCCGGCCTCGACGACGTGGATGATGTCGGCGCCGACGACGGTCGACAGCCGGTGCGCGATCGAGAGGGTCGTGCGACCGGATGCCGCTTTGTCGAGCGCCTCCTGCACGACGCGCTCCGACACCGTGTCGAGTGCCGAGGTCGCCTCGTCGAGCAGTAGCACGGGCGGGTCTTTCAGCAGCACGCGGGCGATCGCGATGCGCTGCTTCTCGCCGCCCGACAGGCGGTAGCCTCGCTCACCGACGATGGTGTCGTAGCCGTGCTCGAACGATTCGATGATGTGGTGGATGTTCGCAGCCGTGCAGGCGGCCTCGAGCTCGGCGTCCGTCGCGTCAGGCTTCGCATAGCGGAGGTTCTCGCGGATCGTCGCGTGAAAGAGGTAGGTCTCCTGCGACACGATGCCGATGTGGTCGATGATCGACTCCTGCGTGAGGCTCTTCACGTCGGCGCCCGAGAAGAGCACACGCCCGCCGGATGCCTCGTACAGCCGCGGCGCCAGGTAGAGCACGGTCGTCTTCCCCGCCCCGGAAGGCCCGACGAACGCCACGTGCTGGCCGGGCTCGGCCACGAACGACACGCCCCCGAGCGTCGGGCGACCGTCGGCCGCGGCATCCGGGTAACGGAAGACCACGTCGTCGAACTCGACCCGCCCGACCGGCCCGGGCGCGTCGGCGACGGTGATGGCCCCCGGGGCATCCTTGATCGCGGGAACCAGGTCGAGGTACTCGAAGATGCGGGCGAACAGCGCTTTCGAGGTCTGCAGGTCGAGCGCCACACGCATGAGGCCCATCAGCGGCATGAGCAGGCGCGCCTGCACCGTCGTAAAGGCGACGACGGTGCCGGCTGTGATCGTGTCGGTGCCGGCCCCCATGATGTACCCCGAGACGAGGTAGATGACGGCGGGAACCGACGACATGATCACCTGCACGACGGCGAAGAAGCCCTGCCCGCTCATGGCACGCTGCACCTGCAGCCGCACCTGGTTGGTGTTCTCTTCGCGGTAGCGAGCGCCCTCGGTGCGTTGGCGGTTGAACGACTTCGACAGCAGGATGCCACTGACCGAGAGCGTCTCTTGCGTGATGCTCGTGAGCTCGGACAGCGACTCCTGCGTCTGCCCCGCGATGCGTGCGCGCACCTGACCGACGCGCCGCTGCACGAAGATCAGGATCGGCATGAGGAAGACGGCGATGAGCGTCAGCCGCCAGTCGATGATCACCATCGCGACGAGGGCTGAGGCGACCGTCACGGTGTTGCCGAGAATGCTCGTGACGGTGTTGGTCAGCACGCCCGAGACGCCGCCGACGTCGTTCTGCAGCCGCGACTGGATGACCCCGGTCTTCGTGCGGGTGAAAAAGCCCAGCTCCATCGCCTGCAGGTGGTCGAACAGCCGCACCCGCAGGTCGCCGGTGACCTCGTTGCCGACGGTGGACGTGAGCCACGTCTGCGCGACACCGAGCACCGCCCCCAGCAGGAACAGCCCGATCATCGCAGCCACGAGCCGCCACAGGAGCCCCAGGTCGGCGCCCGATCCGTTCGTCGGGAACAGCGCCTGATCGAAGATCTGCTGCACGATCAGCGGCGGGATCACGCCGATCGCGGCGCCGGCGATGACCATGATCGCGGTGAGCACGAGCCGCCCGAGGTAGGGGCGGAACATCACGACGATGCGCGAACCCAGGTGCGGGATCTCGGGCGCCTCGGCGTTCAGCTTCCGCTGCGCGGCCTCGTCGACGCCGCGGAACACCACGCCGCGGCCGCCCCCGCCCATGCCGCCGCCCATTCCGCCCATGCTCATGGCGTCACTCTACGTCGCGCCGCAGACGTCGGGGGCAGCCGTCGATGCACAGACGTCGGGATCAGCCGATGCCCGCCACGAGGTTGACGACGCTCGCGAGGATCACCGCGCCGAAGAGATACGCCACGAGCGTCTGCGCGATGATGAGCCGCCGGATCTCGTTCGCCGAGACGTTGGTGTCGGAGACCTGATAGGTCATGCCGAGCCCGACCGAGAAGTAGCCGAAGTCGGAGTACATCGGATCCTCGTCCTGATTGAAGTCGATGCCTCCCTTCTGGCCGTTGTCGGTCCGCGAGTAGTAGCGGTGCGCGTACCGCAGCATGTAGTCGACCTGGATCAGCGCCCACGACGCGACGACGGCGATGATCGCTGTGCCGGCCGTGAGGGCGGCGGTGGCGGTGTCGCCGTGGCTGCGCACCAGCACCGCGACGACGGCGCCGAGGCTCACCAGGCTGCCGACGAGAGAGATCGTGCGAGCGAGGGTGCGACCGGGGTCTTCGGCGGTGGCGTGGGCGCGCGTCTGCGCGGCATCCATCGGCCAGAGCGCCACGAGCAGCCACGCGGCGTTGACGAGGGCGATGACCGCCCACCCTGCCAGCAGGCCCGCGATCCAGCCGAGCAGCGGCACGACGACCGCACTCACGATGACGCCGGCGGCGAGGGAGATCGGCCCGCGCACGAGGACGCGGGAGTGACGATGGGATGCCATGCCGCGATCGTCCCATCCGGATTCGGAATAGCGCGTCAGGCCCCCCGGTTATGGTTGAGGTTCGTCACGACGCATGGCCTCTGTCCGCGCGTGCCTTCTTGCGTGGCATCCGCCCGATGCCCTTTTCCGATGACTTTCCTCCGATGACCCCAGGAGTCCGCATGGCATCCGTCGACACCGGCACCGCTTCCTCTCAGACCCCCGACTCGCCCGCGCCCGCGCCGACCGCGACGGTCGGCGTCAAAGAGAACCGGGTCATCTGGCTGCTGCTGGCGGCCGCGTTCGTCGCGATCCTCAACGAGACCACGATGGGCGTGGCGATCCCGCACCTCATGGGCGACCTCGGCATCACGGCCGTTCAGGCGCAGTGGCTCACGACCGCGTTCATGCTGACGATGGCCGTCGTCATCCCGACGACCGGGTTTCTGCTCAACCGTTTCACGACGCGGGCGATGTTCGCCACCGCGATGGGGCTCTTCTCCACCGGCACGCTCGTCGCACTGATCGCGCCCGGGTTCGAGGTGCTCGTCGCGGCGCGCGTGATCCAGGCCTCGGGTACGGCGATCATGATGCCCCTGCTCATGACGACGATCATGTCGGCGGTGCCGCCGCACCTGCGCGGGCGCATGATGGGCCGCGTCAGCGTCGTGATCTCCCTCGCGCCGGCGATCGGCCCCACGATGGCGGGCGTCCTCCTCGACACCCTGAACTGGCGCTGGATCTTCGCGATCGTGCTGCCGATCGCCATCGTGGCCCTCGTGGTGGGCGTGCGATGGATCCACAACCTCGGCGAGCGTTCCGACGCGCCGATCGACGTCATGTCCGTGATCTTGTCGGCCCTCGGTTTCGGCGGAATCGTGTTCGGTCTCAGTCAGATCGGCGGGCACGATGCCGGAGTGGATGCCGCAGCCGCCGCCGCTGCAGCCGACGTGCAACGCCTCACCATGATCGTCGCGCTCTCGATCGGCGTCGTCGCGCTGGGGCTGTTCGTCTGGCGCCAGCTGATCCTGCAGAAGGTCGATGATGCTCTGCTCGACCTGCGCATCTTCCGTTCGGCCAACTTCTCGCTCTCGGTCGCGCACTTCGCGGTGATGTCGCTGGCCTTCTTCGGCACGCTGACGGCCCTGCCCCTCTACCTGCAGGGCACGTTGAAGCTGTCCGCGACCGACTCTGGGCTCGTCGTGCTGCCGGGTGCACTCGCGATGGGTTTCCTCGGCCCCGTCATCGGGCGCATCTACGACCGCTGGGGCACGCGCGTGCTGCTCGTTCCCGGCACGGTCGTCGTGCTCGCCATCCTGTGGTGGTTCACGACACTCACCGAGATGACGCCGATCTGGGCGCTCGTGGTCGCGCAGACCCTCCTCTCGATCGGTCTGGCGATGTCGTTCACGCCACTGTTCACCGCCTCGCTCGGGTCGCTCGAGCCGCGCTTCTACTCGTATGGCAGCGCGACGGTCTCGACCGTGCAGCAGGTCGCCGGCGCCGCGGGAGTCGCTCTTCTGATCGCGGTGATGACCTCTGCGAGCGCGGCGGCGTCAGCCTCGGGCGTCGCGGGCCCCGCGGCGGGGGCCGCCGGGGCGCGTGCCGCGTTCTTGCTGGCGGCCATCATCGGCATGCCGTTGCTGATCAGCGCATTCCTCATTCGCAAGCCCGCCGATCAGATCGGCGCGGGGATGCCTGCAGGGCACTGACCGCCGCGCTCGTCACTTTCGTGGCACCTCGCGGGGAGCTGTCAAGCCCCCCGCGCGGTCGCGCGGCGTTCCGTACCGTCGAAGGATGACCACGACACTGAACGGCAAGCGCGTCGCGTTCCTCGCGACCGACGGATTCGAAGACAGCGAGCTCACCTCGCCCTGGCAGGCGATCGCCGATGCCGGCGCGACGGTCGTGCTCGTCTCGCCCGAGCAAGGCTCGATCGCGGGCGAGCACGGTCACGAGCAGTCAGTCGACCTCGCGTCGGCTGACGCGGATGCCGGTGACTTCGACGCCCTCGTGCTGCCGGGCGGCGTCGGCAACGCCGACGAACTGCGCACCGACGAGGCATCCGTCCGCTTCGCGACCGCCTTCTTCGCCCAGCACAAGCCGGTGGGTGCGATCTGCCACGCGGCCTGGACTCTCGTCGAGGGCGACGTCGTGCGCGGTCGCACCCTGACGAGCTACCCGAGCCTGCAGACCGACCTGCGAAACGCCGGCGCGACCTGGGTCGACGAAGAGGTCGTGGTCGACGAGGGACTGGTCACCAGCCGCACCCCCGACGATCTGCCCGCGTTCAACGCGAAGCTCGTCGAAGAGATCACGGAAGGCACCCACGCGGGTCAGTCCGCGTAGCGCCGGCGCACGAACGACGATGGCCGGACTCCCGAAGGGGTCCGGCCATCGTCGCGCCGACGTCAGGCGCCGAGCTTCTTCGCCGCCTTCTTGGCGGCCTTGTCAACGACCTTCCGCGACTGGGCGCGCGCCTTGCGAAGTGAGGGATCGTTCCACAGGTGCTTCGCGGCGCTGCTGATCTCGCGATAGCGCGCCCGTCCAGCGCGAGCGCCGAGCAGGTACGCTCCCGCTCCGACAGCTGCGATGGTGATCCAGAACTTGATTGCCGACACAGTGTGTCCCTTCGTCGTCTGCTCTCGACGCTAGGCGACGGGCGAGACGGCGAGCAGGGGCTTGACAGCGCGCGCCAGGCGGGTCAGCTCGTGCTGCAGCAACCGCCACCGCAGCACGACGCGCCGTCGTCGGCAGGCGTCAGCAGGTTCAGCTCGTCGGGGACGGGCTGCAGGACGGGGGTCGGCAGGTTCGAAGTGGCCATGACACCATCTTACGCGCGCTCGTCCCGTGCGCTCGGGGTGGAGAACGCGGTTTGTCCCGCCCACGTCGCGGAGACGCGGGCACGCCCGCGCGCTACGGTCGTGTCGTGAGTACATCCACGGCTCCGGAGACGCCGCCCACCCGGCGGGAGTGGTTCGCCCTCGTCGTCCTGTCCATCGGTCTCGGCATGATCGTGCTCGACGGCACGATCGTCGGCGTCGCGCTGCCCGACATCATCCGCGACCTAAATCTCGACCTGACCGACGCGCAGTGGGTGAACAGCCTGTACGCCGTGCTGCTGGCGGCCCTGCTGCTGTCGACCGGACGACTCGCCGACCGGTGGGGGCGCCGACTGCTGTTCCTCGTCGGCATCGTCGTCTTCGTCGCCGGCAGTGTGCTGGCCGCGATGTCGGATGCCGCGGGGCCTCTCATCGGCGCGCGCGCCGTGCAGGCGGTGGGGGCGGCGCTCATCATGCCCTCGACCCTGTCGACCGTCAACGCGGTGTTCCGCGGCCGCTATCGGGCGGCCGCGTTCGGCGTGTGGGGCGCGGTGATCTCGGGCGCCGCCGCTGTCGGCCCGCTCGCCGGCGGTGCGCTGACGCAGTGGGCGTCATGGCACTGGATCTTCCTGGTGAACATCCCGCTCGGGGCGGCGGTGTTCATCGGCGCGCTCCTGACCGTTCCCGAGACCCGCGGCGCGAAGGGGCGGCCCGGTGCCGACGTCGACGGGGCGCTGCTGTCGGCGATCGGCTTCGGCGCGCTCGTGTTCGCCGTGATCGAGGGCCCCGACCTCGGCTGGTGGAAGCCGAAGGCGGAGCTGAGACTGTTCGGATGGGTGTGGCCGCAGGACGCCCCGATCTCGGCAGCGCCGGTGGCTCTGGCGATCGCCGTCGTGGCGCTGGTGCTCTTCGTGGTGTGGGAGCGTCACCGCGAGCGGGTGCGCCGCTCGGCGCTGCTCGACCTCGACCTCTTCCGGCTGCCGACCTTCACGTGGGGCAACCTCACCGCCGCCATGGTCGCCGTCGGCGAGTTCGCGATCATCTTCGTGCTCCCCCTGTTCCTGATCAACGCCCTCGGCATGGATGTCATGGGAGCGGGTCTCGTGCTCGCGGCGATGGCGATCGGCGCGTTCTTCTCCGGGGCATCCGCCCGCCATCTCGCGGCGCGGTTCGGTTCGCCCGGCACCGTGCTCATCGGTCTCGGGCTCGAAGTGGTCGGCGTCTTCGTCCTGGCCCTCATCGTGTCGGGCACGAGCCCCGGGTGGCTCGTGGCGATTCCGCTCGTGGTCTACGGGCTCGGGCTCGGACTCGCGTCGGCGCAGCTGACCGGCACCGTGCTGCGCGATGTCCCCGTCGAGGTCTCCGGCCAGGGCTCCGCCACGCAGAGCACCGTGCGTCAGGTCGGGTCGGCGCTCGGCACGGCCTTCGCCGGTGCCGCACTCTCAGTGTCGCTCGCGCTCACGCTGCCGTCCGCGCTGACCAGGGCGGGCCTCAGCGGTCAGGCCGCGGACGGCCTCGCCGACGCGACGCGCCAGTCGGCCGGCACCACGATCGCGCAGCTGCGCGCCGAGGGCGCGTCGAGTGCGCTCGGCGATCAGACCGGCGCCGCGGTCGCCGCGCTCGCGCAGGGCTTCGCGGATGCCACGCGGTGGTCGCTGCTGGTCGCGTCGGCGTTCCTGCTGCTCGGGTTCGTCGGAGCCGTGCGGCTGCGCCGGGTATCAGAGCCCGCAGAGGCCGCGGCGTCCGACGGCTGATCCTCCGTCGGGTACGGTCGAAAGGCACCGCGTTGACAGGCACCGCGTCGCCGGGCTCGGGAGGATCCATGAAGACGAGACACCTCACGCGGTTCGTCGCGGTCGTGGATGCCGGGATGCACGCGCCACGTGCGGCGGAGGGTCTGGGCGTGTCCCTGGCATCCGTCTACACCGCCATCGACGTTCTCGAAGAAGAGGTCGGTCACCCGCTCATCACGCGAACCTCAACGCCATGGGCTCTCACACCCGCCGGCCGGCTGTTGATCGACGAGGCCCGCACCCGGATCGCGGAGGCGCCGGCCGCGGCTCCCGCGCCGAAGGCAGCGGGCGGCGGCAAGGCGAAGGCATCCAAGGGCAAGGGCCGCGCCCCGATCGTCAAAGGACAGCCGAAGCCCTACAAGAAGCGTCAGGGGCGCTAGGCGTGCTGGCCCGCGGCGCGCGCGTCAGCGCACCCGCAGGTCAGGCTCGGCGCTCGCGCCAGCGGTGCGGGGCGAACTCGTCGCGGAGCATCCGCTCGTCACGTTCGGCGATGATGCCCGCGTGCCGCAGCCGTGCGAGCACCTCGAGGCGCACGCGCCGCACCCGCTCGCCGTTGTGTGCGAGGGCGTTCGGGCCTGTCGCCCGCCACCAGGCGTCGAGCTCTGAGAGCACTTCGTCGGTGTCGCGCGTCGATGAGGTCGCCCGTCAGGCGCGCCGTGCCGGACTGACGCCCCGACTGGTCGGCCGCGCGAGCGCGCCACCAGAGCAGCAGCGCCGCGGCGCCCGAAACGCCGAGGAGCGTCAGCCCCGTCGTCGCGGCGAGCGGATGCGCACCGTCGACCTCACCCCACCGGCCGAGCACGGCGACGGCGCCCGCGAACAGCCACAGGCATCCGCACACGAGGTGCAGCACCGAAGGCGCGCGCGAGGCCCACAGCGACCCGTTCGCGCGACGCGGCTCGAGCCACCAGAGCAGCGCGGCCGAGGCTGCGGCGGCAAGACCGGCGGGCAGCATCGTGATGTCGAGAGTGAGCGGTGGACGGGCGGAGGTCAGGACGAGTCCCGCCGCGACGACGGCGAGCACGAGGGCTGCACCGAGCGCCACGCGGTGGATCAGTCCGACATGGGGAATCGGGGCGATATCGGGGTCACGCCGCTCGTTGGCCGCGCGGACGGCCTCGGCCCGCACACGCTCGCGCGCGTCGCGCAGCCGGGGCTCGGCGGCGAGGAGAGCGATGCGCCAGGCATCCTCCATCGCCGCCTGCGCATCGGGATAGTCGGCGTCGAACAGCAGCAGGTCGATGCGCCCGAGCGTACGCTCGTCGATGCCCGTCGCCGACCCGTGCCCGTATCCGGCCATCGCCCGCCTCCTCACCCCCGCGAGAGGCTTCCCAGGCTACGCCGCGGCGAGGGCCGCGGGCAGGGGGTAAGTCGGAGACGTCGTTGCGCGGGCCGCACCATCGCCGTGGCATCCGGAGCGGAGATGCCGAATCAGTCGACGGGGCGCGCGCGATGCCGGAACCAGATGCTGAGTTCGCGGGTCGCGCGCACGACCGCGTCGGAATCGTCCGCGTTGTCGATGTCATCGAACGAGTCCCGGAATCCGGGTGGAAGCGGCTCATCAGACGTCGCCAGGGGTTCGTACCCCATCGACCAATCCTGGAAGGTGCGACTCTGCGGATGTCCGTCGACCAGCAGACGGATTCCGCCGTGGCGCGGGTCGGCTGAGATTCGACGGTAGAGCGCGCGGACGTCGTCCTCGGGCCCTTCGAGAAACTGCACGAAGCGACCGTTGCGATACAGCAGCAGGCCGGTGATGCCCGCTCGGCCATTCGCGCGACGGCTCACGTCGAGCAGTTCGCGCAGCTCGGTCTCGCTGACGGATCCTGTGGCGTTGCTGCTGTAGACCAACGAGTACAAGCCGCTCACCGCTCGGCCTCGCGATCCGAGCTCGGCGTGATCAGGGCAGAGCGCCCGTCTCTGTTGTTCTCCACCACTGCGGTGGCGGATGCCAGGTCGCTGAACGTCCCGATGACCTCCGAGCGCATGTCGCGAGCGACGAAGGAGCCCGACGCATCGCGGTCGACGGTGCCGAGGAAGTACTGCGGCGTGCTCGCGACGTAGAAGTCTCGATCGACGCGAGCCCACGTCACCGCAGGCCGCTCATCCATAGTTGTCATCGCCATTCAGCGTACGTCCAGCCGTCGACACACGAACGACCCTTGACGCGCGCCCGTGGGTATGAAACGGAAAGCATCCAGGGCGCGACTGCCGCACGCTCAGGGGAGGTCGAGGAGCAACGGATCGCCGGCCTCATCTTCGGGATCACGCTGCGGCGTCACGGGCCCATCCGTCCGGTCCTGATACGGCGTTGTCCGGTTGTCTGTTCCGCACCTGGGCTCACCACCAGCCAGCCTCGGCGCAACGATGTCGGCCTCGCGGGAAGCGGTCGAAACAGGCTTGTCGCTGAAGGGGCTGTACCAGATGTGCAGCATGTCGCCGTCATCGGTCACCGCATAGTTGCCGTCGGCGAAAGGGTGATACCCGTCGTCGGGAACGCTGGTTCCGACCCTGGTCGCGACGACACCGTCGATGCGGTAGACGGCACCGGTTCCGGAACGCAGGAATGAACGCTCGACAACGATGTAGCCGGTCTCGCATCCCTGATCATCGAGCAAGGGCGTCATCGTCGTCCAAGGACTCCACATCAGGAGGAACAGTGCACACGACACGGCGAAGATCGCGACTGCTCGGGCGGGGATCACGACGGTCAGCCACGGCCGCGCCACGGGGATCAGGCAGAGACCGACGGCCAGCGCAGCCAGACACGCCGCCCCCGCGAGCACGCTGATCTGTGATGCACCGAGCGATCCCACAAGGACGGTGATGTCGTTGCGAGGCGCCTGATCGACAGCAGAGACGAACGCCAAGACGGCGATGCCTGCGCCCAGAAGCAGACCCGCGGCGACGAGCATCCAGCGGCGCCACGACGGCACACGACGTGGCCGAGTCCTCCGCTCGCGATCGTTCACCGCAGTTGTGACCGTCACGCGCCCAGCCTACGCTTGAGCTCTCGCCACGCGACTCGGAGTCGGCGACGGGTCTGCGCTGACCGAGGGCGACGATCGGCCACTCGGTGACTTTGCGATGAATGCGACGCGGCCGGACATTATGGGTTGTGGTCGACAATTCGGATGAGGACATCTGGCGGCGCGTCGTCGCCGGCGACCAGCGTGCCTTCGGCGCGATCTGGGACCGCCACGCAGGTCGCGTCTTGGCGCACCTGCTGGCATCCGGACAGCAGTGGGCGGATGCCGAGGACGTCGCGGCCATGTCGTTCCTCGAGTTGTGGCGACGACGCTCCGCCGTCCGATTCGTCGGCGGCTCCGTGCTGCCGTGGTTGATCGTGACGACGCGCAACGTTGCACGCAACGCCACGCGATCCCGCCGGCGATACCAGAGACTGCTCGCGCAGTTGCCTGAACCGAGCCCCGCTCCCGATCCTGCCGACCGTGTCTCGGACCTGGCCGCGAGTGAACAGCTGCTGCGCAACACCATTCGCTCGGCGGACGCGATGGACGGCGACCTCTTGGCGTTGACCGCCCTCGAAGGCTTTTCGCTTCGCGATGCCGCTCTCGCGCTGGGAATCTCGGAACCCGCCGCCCGATCTCGACTCTCTCGCTTCCGATCCCAGCTCAGAACACAGCTCACCGCCCAGCCGTACGTCGAAGGAGGCTCCTGATGGAGACCATGATCGAGCGCCGCTCCGCCGCCACGCGAACGATGCTGACCGACTACGTCGGCGACCATCCCGCGCACAAGCGCTCGCGGGTGTGGGGGGTCGGGTTGATCCTGGTCGGTGCCCTTGCGGGCGCGAGCGTGTCGACCGCCGCGTTCGCCGCTACGTCTCTGCTGACGCCCGGGCCTGCGTTCCCCACAGGCCAGCCGACGCCCGACCTCCCGGCATCCATTCCTGCGCCGGCCGGTGTCACGCCCGGATCACCCATGATCGTCGCCCTCGGAGACCCCGTCACCGTGGCCTTCGACGGCGCGACGACGGTTGCGCTGACCAGCCGGCCCGTGAGCGCTACCCACCTCCGAGTCACCGTCTCACCGGCCGTCACATCCGACGACGACAGCGCCGCGAGTGGGGGCCGATTCACCTACGGCACCGATGCCGGGGGCAACAATCCCTCGGGGAGCTGGACCGCGAGCGACATCGCCGGAGGCACCGCCGGCGGCTGGTACGACTTTCCCCTGGACGATTCCGTCACCACGCTCTACCTTTCTTCGGATGGCGCGCACGCCGTCGCCACACTGCAATACCTGACTCACGTCCCCACTGATCTGGGAGTGAACGCCAACGGCGACACCTACGGAGTCACCGGCTCGTCACACGGCGAGCCAGACCTCATCGCCGTCGTCGCCACGAACGGCCAGTACGGCTACGTGTATCGGAGCGAGCTCGAGGATGCCGACGGAACAGCGGCGGCCCGAGGGTTCAGCTCTCCGGGGGACGCTCTCGCGTGGCAGCAGACAGGCGCCGGCGCCACACATGTCATCCCCGTCTACGAGGCCGACGGCACTACCAAGATCGGCGAGTTCCAGGTCGGGGGTTGAGTCGACTCGTCACCGCGATGTCTGCCTAGACGATAACGGCCCGGGCGAAGACGTAGATCGCGAGGATCACCACTGCGAGGCCGACGACCAGGTCGGTCCAGGTGGCGAGTGTCTCCTGCGCGTTCTTGTTCTTCTTCGGAACGTGCATGATTCCCGCGACGAGCAGGAAGATGCCTCCGGCGAGACCCGCGGGCACCGCCCAGCCGGGTACGAGTGCGAGCAGACCGGCGACGCCCATGCCGATGTTCGCCGTTCCCAGTTCGCGGGTGAGCTGCTGGGTCTGCACCGTCGGCCTGTCCGCGCCCAGAATCTCGCTGGTCGGGCCTTTGCCGGAGACTTGCACGATCCCCGCGACCAGCAGCCGTGTGCCGACACCCCAGAACGCCCACCACTTGCCGAAGACGAGCACCGGGTCACCGCCCACCGTCAGGAGCTCGATCACGCCTGAGACGATCGGCAAGGCGACGGTCTGAAGAATGACCAGAATGAAGTAACCCACGAGTCTCAGCTCTCTCAGCGACGGATTCTTCGCTCAGCGTAGCGGGCCATCTGCGGCCGTCTGGATGAGAAGGATCGTGCATCGCCGACGGGCTGGGCGTTCACCGTGTCGTCGACGACGTCGCTCACGCGACCTCCAGCGGTGTGATCGCTGCGATCTGCTCGGCATCCTCCGCACGAAGTCGGCGCACCGCCACGAGCGGTTCCTGACTCGCGCGAACATCAATGAAGTGATCAGGACGACCTGCACCGGAGCGACCCGTCAAAGAAGGCCCTCCGCGCCGGGAGCAATCACCTCGAGGCCGACCGACATCGCGGCTTCAGCAAGCCGATGGTCGTAGGTGAGCACGCAATCGACGTCAAGGCGAATCGCCGCCTCGAGATGCAGGGCGTCGAGGGTGCGGAGATAGGGCATCGGCAAGAGACCAGCTGACCGATATGTGGCCCGGTCAAGCGCGGCGAGCGACACCCCATCCAGGATCGCACTGACTTGCGCCTGATCCCGCCCCTCTCGCACAGCTATCCGACGCAACTCCGTTTCGAGCAGATCGCTCGATACGAGCCTGGCAAGCGTATGGTCCATCCAGTCCACCAGCGCCTGCGTCTGCGTCTGCGCGATGAGGAGTGCGCCGAGTGCGGAGGTATCGACGTAGACGAGCCGGGCGTCCGTCACACTCGATCCTCGCGCAGCTCATCAAGGATCCGCGCCATCGGACGGTCCCCCTCAGAGGGCTGGGGTGCGAGCGAGGACCAGCCACCGACGCGCTTCGCAGGCCGAGCGATCGGCAACGCGGGCGCCGGAGCGTCGAGCGGAACGATGCGACCGACAGGGATGCCGCGGTTGGTCAGTACGAAGGATTGGCCCTCGCTGACCGCACGAAGAACACGCCCTGACTCGTTGCGCAACTCACGCTGCGAAAGACTCTCCACATGCGGCTCACTCACCCTCACCCCAAAAATGTAGCACACGCGCTACACGTTGAAGCAGAACTCGACCGGGCTATATCAGCGTGGGCGGTGCGTGATTCAGTTCAGGTTGATCCGGTCTGTCGCTGAGAAGGTGCCGCGAGGTCACCGGGCCACGATCGCTGCTTCGTTCACCTTCCGACTGTGCCCGAACGCGAATGTCGACGGCGAACAGACTGACGCCGACCAACAGAGCCGCGGCGACAACGATCCATCCAATGGCGGTTGTCGAGATGAGCAGTCCGCTGCCGCATCGCTCCATCGCCGTGATGACCCATGCCGTCGCGTCGAGACTCCCCGAAGCGATGTCCGTCGGCGCGGCGCCGGCGCACGATGCGTCGTTGAAGCCAGATCGCAGAGCGGCGGCGTCAATGACTGGCCGCAGGAGTCCACGGGGGCCGCCCAGGAATTGGCTCAACGCGACGAGAACGACTACGAACAATCCCGGACACAGGACGCGCCGAAGCCAACTGTTCTTGGAATCTGGAAACAGGGACGCCGTCGCGACGATCAGACCGAACGCATAGCCTGCGACAGCCCCTGCGGCCGGAAAATCCAGCATCGAGCGCGGCGTGATCGTGTTTAGTGCTGAGGCGCTCTCGGCCGACCCTATGAGGCTCGGCACGGCAAGCCCCGCGAGTGGCACGAGCGATGCCATCACAGCACCGACTGCGCCGCCGTATCCAATCCAAGTCGCGATGCGGCGCACATAAGAGCCGACCCCCAATGGCCGCTGTAGGACTTCGCCCCACCGAAGGAGGAGAAAGATCGCGAAGCAGATGACGGCTGTGGAGGTGAGGAGACAGCTGATCGCCAACATGTTGTAGCTGATTGCGGCGGAGAACACCGCCGCCTGGATGTCACCATTCGCACCGGTCAAGCCAACAAAGGACATGACGAATACGAAGACCAATCCGGCGATGTACATCACCCCCAAGACCCGGAGCATTGTGGGAATAGAGACGACATTGTCGAAGCTGTCTAGCGTGATGCGAACTTCCCGCCACCCGTCAGGCGCGGCGAGCGCGAAGAACCGTTTGGTCATGGACTTTGTCTCGCGCCACGTCTTAGCGGAGCGATATCGCACGTACGCGCACGCCGTTGGGGAGCTTTGGCGCTCTGCCCCCCGGAGGAGTCCGCCCGTAACCGACGCCGTGATCATCGCGATGCACGTCGCGATAAACGCCACGAGAAAGATCACCGGCGTAGACCTCAGAGCAATGAACATGCTCCCTCCGGCGAGTGCCGCAACCGCAAAGCTGATCACTTTCGTGGCCGCGAGACCTCGAAGGTGGTCACGCGCGAGCGCAGCCTTCAATTTCGTCATCGCGATCCAGACAGCCCCACCGAGGCATGCGATGGCAAGTAGCCACATTGTGTCCATGGTGACATCGTTGCTGGGAGCTCCGACATCCAGTCCACTCGCACGAACTTCTCGCGCTTCATGTCATGTCGTCTACGCACCACTTCGATCCTCCCGCGGGAGACTTGCCTGGCCCGGACATTCCCCGCATTGAGGTCACCGTCACTGCATTGCGGTCACGATCAATAGAGTGCGAGGACTGCGACAAACCAAGTCGTCGTCTTCGCGTCGCTGACCGCGGATCCAGACCTCGATGCGTTCGAGCGCCTCGTGCGCGGGCCGGACGAGGGTGTCGCCAACGGAGAAGTCGTCTCCGTGGTGAGTGCCGATCGGATCGATGCAGGGGAAACGCGCAGACGCGGCCAAGCCGTGGCCCAGCGAATCCGCACCGTCGCCTACGGATGGGACGGCGGCACAGAAAGCCATCCTCGCCGCGGCCACAAAAGACCAGGGCAGACTCGGAATCACACCTTGAACCCAATCTCCGCGGGGTCACTCTGTGGATACGCATCTGCGGCAGATATACGGACGGTCACCCGCCCGATATGACAGGCGGCGACCTCGATCACCCCATCCTCGCGTTCGCGCGGTTTGCGTAGATACGCCGTTTCGGCTCGCTTCGCTCGCACTCGAAGACGGCAGACGGGTCACACGTTGAAGCGGAACTCCACCACGTCGCCGTCCTGCATGACGTAGTCCTTGCCCTCCAGGCGCGCTTTGCCGGCGGCGCGCGCAGCGGCGACAGACCCGGTCTCGATGAGGTCGTCGAAGCCGATGACCTCGGCCTTGATGAAGCCCTTTTCGAAGTCGGTGTGGATGACGCCGGCAGCCTGCGGGGCCTTCCAGCCCTTGCCGATCGTCCAGGCGCGCGCCTCCTTCGGGCCTGCCGTCAGGTAGGTCTGCAGTCCGAGCGTGTCGAAGCCGATGCGCGCGAGCTGGTCCAGCCCCGATTCGTCCTGACCTGTGGATGCCAGCAGCTCCGCGGCATCGTCGGGGTCCAGATCGATGAGTTCAGACTCGATCTTCGCGTCGAGGAAGACCGCCTTCGCCGGCGCGACGAGCGCCTCGAGTTCGGCCTTGCGCGCGGCATCCGTCAGCACCGCCTCGTCGACGTTGAACACGAAGATGAAAGGCTTCGCGGTGAGCAGGCCGAGCTCGCGCAGCGGCTCGAGATCGAGCTTCGACGCCGAGAGCAGCTCGCCGCGCTGCAGGGCATCGCGGGCGGCTTCCGCGGCAGCGAGCACCGACGGGTCGAGCTTGCGGCCACGGACCTCTTTCTCGTAGCGCGTGATGGCCCGCTCGAGCGTCTCGAGGTCGGCCAGCTGCAGCTCGGCGTTGATGGTCTCCATGTCGTTCTGTGGGTTGACGTCGCCGTCGACGTGCACGACATCGCCGTCGGCGAAGCCGCGGACGACCTGCGCGATGGCATCCGCTTCACGGATGTTGGCGAGGAACTTGTTGCCGAGCCCCTCCCCCTCACTCGCCCCGCGCACGATGCCGGCGATGTCGACGAAGGACACCGCGGCGGGCAGGATCCGCTCTGAACCGAACACCTCGGCGAGCTTCGCGAGACGCGGGTCGGGCAGGTTGACGACGCCGACATTGGGCTCGATCGTCGCGAAGGGATAGTTCGCCGCGAGCACGTCGTTCTTGGTCAGCGCGTTGAAGAGCGTCGACTTGCCGACGTTGGGGAGACCGACGATTCCGATAGTGAGAGCCACGGGAGTCCAGTCTACGCGGGCACTCCGCCCACACTGCGGCTGCTACGCCCGGGGCGGTCGCACCGTGCGGAAGGCGTACGTCAGGTACGGCAGGTCGATGGATGCCTCGCCGACGGCGCCGATATCGTCGAACAGCGCGGCGATCTCGCGCTCGATGCGCGCCCGCTCGTCGTCGCTCGCGGTGATGATGTAGCTGCGCGAGAGCACCATTGCGCGAAGCGCCGCGCGGGTCATCGGGCGCGTCCAGCGCCACGCGCGGTGCTCCAGCGGCCCGAACGGCGCCCGCACCTGGGGGCCGTCGCCCGCGAGCAGTTCTTCGGCGTGGCTGCCCTTCATGATCGCGGTGAGCCGCGCGACCCAGGGCACCGACTCGTCACGGATGTTCCAGATGAGTCCGAGCGTGCCGCCGGGCTTCAGCACCCGGCCGACCTCGGCCGAGGCGCCATCCGGCTGCACCCAGTGCCACGCCTGTCCCAGCACCACGGCGTCGACGCTCTCGTCGGGCAGGTTCATGCGCTCCGCGGTGCCGATCAGGGTCTCCACCCCAGGGGCGGACGCACGCAGGGTATCCAGCATCGCCGCATCGGGCTCGATCGCGATCACCTCGCCGCCGCGCCGCCCGACCAACCCCGCGACGACGCGGGTCAGCTTGCCTGTTCCCGCGCCGACGTCGGCCACCCTCGGCGCCGGACCGGCCGACTCCAGCATCCACGCGACCGCCTCAAGGGGATAGTCGGGCCGGCCCTGCTCGTATGCCGCCGCTGCCGCCCCGAAACTCGTCGCCATCTCGTCGCGCGTCGCCATGATCCCGACCCTACGCCGCGCCGACGCGGGCGGCGATGGGGCCTCTCGAAGCCCCTGTCGCAAAAGCAGGCTCAATCGTCGTGGATGCCCGGGACGTGGGCTGTGTGGGCCGATCCAGCCTGCTTTCGACACCGACCCGGCCGGCTTCTCGCGCAGACCGGCGCGCCTCCCCCGGCGTTGCCCCAGACCACCGCAGGGTGGAGACGTGCCCCTGGACTTCACCGCGATCGACTTCGAGACGGCGAACAACTCCAGCGCGTCGGCATGCGCTGTGGGCCTTGCCCGCGTTCGGGACGGACGGGTGGTCGACACTGCGGGATGGCTCATCCAGCCGCCGCCCGGCCACGACCGCTTCTTCGAGTTGAACGTGGGCATCCACGGCATCAGGGCCGACGATGTCGCGCATGCACCGACGTGGACAGAGCAGCTGAGCACCCTCATCGAGTTCATCGGCGACGACGTGCTGGTCGCGCACAACGCCGGCTTCGACATGGCCGTGCTGCGCCGCGCCTGCGAAGTGACGGATGCCGCGTGCCCGCCGTACTCATATGTGTGCAGCGTGCAGGTGTCGCGCAAGACATACGAGCTGGCCTCGTACCGGCTGCCTCTGGTCGCCGCCGCCGCGGGATTCCTCGACTTCGCGCATCATGATGCCGCCGCCGACGCCCTCGCCTGCGCGCACATCATGATCGACTCCGCGCAGCGCGCAGGCGCGACCGACGTCGTCGAGCTGGCCCAGCTGCTCGGGCTGCGCGTGCCGCAGATCCCCGTCCCCGAGCGCCCGGCCGTGCCGGGTTCGGGGTCGCCTCTCGTCGCTCTCGGGGTCGTCTAGCGACACGCCGCGACCGCGAACCGGTGCGCCGGGGCGAGGCGGACAGGAAATGTCCGACCCCTGCGGCACGCTGTGAAGCATGGATGCCGCCATCGTCACCGCTCTCGCGGTCGCCTGCCTCTTCGCCGGGTTACTCGCCGGGTGGTTCGCCGCCACCGCTCGTGCCGCCGAGCGCGCCTCCGCCGACCGCGCGGCCCTAACCGCTCGTGCTGTCGCCGCAGAGTCGGCCCGCACGTCGCTCGCCGACCAGCTCGAGCAGCAGCGTGCGCTCACCCGTGAGCTCGGCGCACAGACGCGTGCCGACGCGCTCGCGCATCAAGAGCGCGAGCGGCGTGAGCAAGTCGTGCTTCGCGCCCTCGCCCCCGTGCAAGAGACGCTGCAGACGATGCAGCTCAAGGTCGACGAGCTCGAACGCGAACGGCAGACCCAGTACGGGTCGATCGCCGAGCAGCTGCGGCGCGCGCACGAGTCCGACGAGGCGCTCCGCGCCACCACCGAGTCGCTCGCCGGCGCGCTGCGCTCGAACGCCACGCGCGGAGTCTGGGGCGAGACCCAGCTGCGCCGCGTGGTCGAGTCGGCGGGGCTCACGCGCTACGTCGACTTCGACACGCAGACATCCGTGACCTCCGACGCGGGAGCGGGGCGCCCCGACCTCGTCGTGCGTCTGCCCGGCGGCAAAGCGCTCGCGGTCGATGCGAAGGTGCCGCTGGATGCCTACCTCGAGGCATCCGCGATTCCGTTCACGGCGCAGGGCGAGCAGGCGGCCCGGCGGGCGCAGCTGCTGCAGAAGCACGTCAAGGCGGTGCGCGCGCACATCGACGCGCTCGCCGGCAAGCGCTACTGGACGGGTCTTGACTCGAGCCCCGAGTTCGTCGTGTGCTTCATCCCCAGCGAGTCGCTGCTCGCCGCCGCGCTCGAAGAAGACCCGAGTCTGCTCGACTACGCCTTCGGCCGGCGCGTCGCGCTCGCCTCGCCCGTCAACCTCTGGGCCGTGCTCAAGACGGTCGCCTACACCTGGACCCAGCAAGACGTCTCCACCGAGGCGCGCCGACTGTTCGACCTCGGCAACGAGCTGTACCAGCGGCTGGGCGCGCTTGCGAGCCACACCGACGACCTGCGCCGCGCGATCGAGCGGACGGTCGACAGCTACAACCGCTTCGCCGGGTCACTCGAGTCGCGCGTGCTCGTGAGCGCGCGGCGGTTCCCGGGCATCGACGATACGAAACTGGATGCCACCGCGACGCCGCAGCTGATCGGCAAAGCGGCGCGCAAACTGACGGCCCCCGAGCTGGTCGAGGGCCTCACCGCCGACGTCGGAGACCTGCGCGACCGACTGTAGGCGGCCGAGACATGTGGCGCCCGCGACTGGCGCCCGCACCGACCGACGACGAAGTCAGTATCCGCCGGGGAAGAAGTTCAACAGACCGACGACCGCGAGCGAAACACCGACGAAAGCGCCGATCATCCACCACGCGCTGACCTGGTGCCCCTCGGGCGTTCGCCGACGCAGGAGCACGTCGGGGCGACGCGACATGTCGACGGGCACGGCCACTTGACCGGTCCTCGGACTGCTGCTTGCTGCTGCGGACATGTGAACCCCCGGAGATGACGTGGACGACGTACGAGTCGCCGGTGACCGAGACTCATTGTGCCAGAGTCCGCCACCAACACGCCGGAACCGACGCCGGAACGATACCTTCGGGCCTTGCGAACGCGTCAGATCCGAGACGAAACGGGTGTCAGAGCCACTTCGAGGTGAGGTGCTCCGACGAGATGCGCCGGAGGGTTCCGGATGCCCCGCGCAGCACGACGCTCTCGGTGTAGATGAAGTCGCCGTCGCGACGCACACCCGCCACGAGCTCGCCGTTGGTGACGCCGGTCGCGACGAAGATCGTGTTCTTGCCCTTGACGAGCTCGTCAGCCTCGTAGACGTAGTCGTCGAGCTTCAGCCCGGCGTCGATGCCCCGCTGCTTCTCGTCGTCGTCGCGCGCCCACAGCCGGCCCTGGATGTGCCCGCCGAGCGCCTTGATCGCACAGGTGGTCGCGACGCCCTCGGGGCTGCCGCCGATGCCGATGCACATGTCGGTGCGGGCATTGTGGCGTGCCGCGTTGATGCCGCCCGCGACGTCGCCGTCGCTCATCAGGCGCGTTCCGGCACCCGCGTCGCGGATCTCCTGGATCAGCCCCGCGTGGCGCGGCCTGTTCAGCACCGAAACGACCAGCTCGTCCACGCGCTTGCCGAGTGCCTTGGCGAGCAGTCGAATGTTCTCCGCGACGGGCAGGCGGATGTCGACGACGCCGACGCCCGCGGGCCCCGTCATGATCTTGTCCATGTAGAAGACGCTCGAGGCATCCAGCATCGCGCCGCGATCGGCGACGGCCAGCACCGACAGGGCGTTGTTGCGACCTTCGGCGGTCAGCGTCGTCCCGTCGATCGGGTCGACCGCGATGTCGCACTGCGGCCCGCGCCCGGTGCCCACGTGCTCGCCGTTGTAGAGCATCGGCGCGTTGTCCTTCTCACCCTCACCGATGACGATCACGCCGTCGAAGTTGACCGTCGTGAGGAAGGCGCGCATGGCATCCACCGCCGCACCGTCGGCGAGCTCTTTCTGCCCCCGCCCGATGAACGGCACCGAACGGATCGCCGCCGCTTCGGTCGCGCGAACGAGCTCGAGAGCCAGGTTCCGGTCGGGGTGCAAGGGACTCATATCTGCGGTCAGGCTCACCATGATCTGAGACTATGCGGATCTTCCCGTCGACGTGCAGGTTTTCGGACGGATCGGGGCAAAGGAATCATGATTCTTGCCACTCGAGCATGGGAGCCCGGCGCCTTTTGCCCGGTGACGGCACGACGCGGCCTGAACGGCTTTCGCTAGAGTGACCAGTGGAGATACGCCCTGGAGTTATCCGCAGACCTGAGGAGTGGAAATGCCCGTCGCAACCCCCGAGCAGTACGCCGAGATGCTGGACAAGGCGAAGGCAGGCGGGTACGCCTTCCCCGCCAT
The DNA here is from genome assembly GCA_029959325.1 of Microbacteriaceae bacterium PS02068. Taxonomy (GTDB): domain Bacteria; phylum Actinomycetota; class Actinomycetes; order Actinomycetales; family Microbacteriaceae; genus Microbacterium. Next base: position 38,103 of record JASCPF010000003.1, on the reverse strand, counting down.
CAACGCCGCCAGCTCGCAGTCGATCAACGCCGTGCTGCAGGGCCTCACCGAGGCCGGGTCCGACGGCATCATCCAGGTCACCACGGGTGGCGCCGACTACTTCGCCGGCCACACCGTCAAGGGCCGCGCCACGGGCGCGATCGCGTTCGCGAAGTTCGCCACCGAGGTCGCCAAGAACTACCCCATCACGGTCGCCCTGCACACCGACCACTGCCCCAAGCCCGCGCTCGAAGACTTCGTGCTGCCGCTGCTCGCCGCTTCCGAAGAAGAGGTCAAGGCCGGACGCGGACCGCTCTTCCAGTCGCACATGTGGGACGGCTCGGCCGTCTCGCTCGATGAGAACATCGAGATCGCGAAGGAACTCCTCCCCCGCATCAAGGCCATCAATGCGATCCTCGAGGTCGAGATCGGCGTCGTCGGCGGCGAGGAGGACGGCGTCGCGCACGAGGGGTCGAACGAGGCGCTCTACACGACGACCGCCGACGTGTCGAAGTTCGTCGACGCGCTGGGCCTGGGCGAGCAGGGCCGCTACATCGCGGCGCTCACCTTCGGCAACGTGCACGGCGTCTACAAGCCCGGCGGAGTCAAGCTGCGCCCCGAGCTGCTCGGCGAGATCCAGGCCGGCATCGCGGAGAAGTTCGGCACGGCCGCGAAGCCGCTCGACCTCGTCTTCCACGGCGGCAGCGGGTCGACGCCCGAAGAGATCGCCCTCGCGGTCGCCAACGGCGTCATCAAGATGAACATCGACACCGACACGCAGTACGCCTTCACGCGCTCGGTCGCGGGCTTCATGTTCACGAACTACGACGGCGTGCTCAAGGTCGACGGCGAGGTGGGCAACAAGAAGGCCTACGACCCGCGCGCGTGGGGCAAGGTCGCCGAGTCGGCCATGGCAGCCCGCGTCGTCGAGGCGACGCAGCAGCTCGGCTCGGCGGGTCACTCGATCAGCGCCTGACGCCGACCGCACCACACGCGAAGCGCCCCGGACCGCACGGTCCGGGGCGCTTCGCGCATGCGCGACCGCGCCGAGCCTCGCCGCGCGTGACCGCGCCGAGGTCAGGCGGGCGCCCGGTAGACATCGAGGATCGTCGGGGCTCCGTCCGGGGCATCCTCGACGACGATCTCGTCGCCCGCCTGCACCCGCCCACCGTCGAGCACCTTCAGGTACGGGCCGAGTCGTCGTGCGTCGGAGAATCGCTTCACCCAACCGCGCTGGTCGTCGCCCCCGATGCGGCGCGCGAACGTCTGACACGGCGTCCGCGGCATGGTCACCTGCACCCGAACCTTCTCACCGATGCGCCACACCTCGCCGACGCGGGCCGCGTTGACATCGATGCCCTCGGTGCGGAGGTTCTCACCGAAGAAGCCCGGCGCCACCTCACGACCGAGTTCGCCCGCCCAGTACTCGGCATCTTCCTGCGCGTAGGCGTAAAGAGCCTTGTCGTGCCCGCCGTGGTGCTTGCGATCGGCCTGTACGTCGGCGTAGAGCCCGTATGGACCGACCTTGACCGGGCCGGTGACGGGACGCTTGTCGATGGCGGTCGTGCCGACCGTTCCGGCATCGGGACGCAGCTGATGGACGACGCAAACGGCGAGCAGACGAGGCATGCCGCCATGCTACGGCCCGCGATGCCCGCGACGACTCAGGCGAAATGCCCGGCGATCGCCGGGTCGCCGATCAGTGGCACCGTGAGGCACACGGTCACGACGAGGAAGGTCACGATCGCACCCACGAGCGGGATCCACCAGCTCAGCCGCGCGCGTGCCACCGCGCGCCACGACAGCACCGCGGTGAGCACCCAGCCCGCGGCGAACACGAAGGCGCCGATGCGACCCCACAGGTCGCCCTGCGCGATGTTGGTGAAGGTCGCGTCGATGCCGGCGAGGGTCATCCACGTCTGCGCGAAGTCGGTGAAGTGCCACAGCTGCGGCACAGAGCTGATCACCGTCATCAGGCCATAGGCGAGCAGCGCGAAGGTGATGATGCGGTCGACCCTGCGCGTCGGACGCGCCGCGCTCGTCGTCGCGTGCGTCGGCCGCACCGGAGTGAAGGGCGCGTCGACAGGCAGTCGCGGCGAGACCGGGGCGGCGGGCAGAGGGATGGATGCCTCAGGCGCCGGCATCCCCATCGCGGCGCGTTGCTGCTCGGGCGTCGCGTATTCGCCATAGGCGGGCCGCGGGCGATCGTCCTGCACGGGCGCGCCCGATTCGTCGCGCGGCTGCGGCGCGGTCATGCTCAGGGCCGCTCTCCCGATGCGCGACCGCCGAGGGCGCGCTCGTCACGGCGGCCCGTGGCATCCTGACGCAGTTCCTTCGGCAGCGAGAAGATGAGGTCTTCCTCTGCCGTGCGCACCTGCTCGACGTCGCGGTAGCCGGCGCCGGAGAGCTCTTCGAGCACCTCTTGCACGAGCACCTCGGGCACCGAGGCTCCGCTCGTCACGCCGACGGTCTCGACGCCATCGAGCCACGACTGCTCGATCTCGTGCGCGTAGTCGACGCGATATGCAGCGGATGCCCCGTATTCGAGGGCGACCTCGACGAGGCGCACCGAGTTCGACGAATTGGCGGAGCCGACGACGATCACGAGGTCGGCATCCTTCGCGACCTTCTTGATCGCGACCTGCCGGTTCTGCGTCGCGTAGCAGATGTCGTCGGAGGGCGGATCGTTCAGCTCGGGGAAGCGCTCGCGCAGGCGGCGGACGGTCTCCATGGTCTCGTCGACCGAGAGCGTCGTCTGCGACAGCCACACGACCCGGGACGGATCCCTGACCTCGACGGTGTCGGCGTGCTCGGGCGAGTTCACGATCGTGACGTGCTCGGGCGCCTCGCCCGCGGTGCCCTCGACTTCTTCGTGGCCTTCGTGCCCGATCAGCAGGATCTCGAAGTCGTCACGCGCGAAGCGCACCGCCTCGCGGTGCACCTTCGTCACGAGCGGGCACGTCGCGTCGATCGCGTGCAGGCCGCGATCCGCGGCTTCGTTCACGACCGCGGGTGAGACGCCGTGCGCGCTGAAGACCACGTGGGCACCCTCGGGAACCTCGTCGACCTCGTCGACGAAGATCGCGCCCTGCGCCTCGAGCTCGGTGACCACATGGATGTTGTGCACGATCTGCTTGCGCACGTACACCGGCGCGCCGTAGCGCTCGAGCGCCTTCTCGACCGCGATCACGGCCCGGTCGACCCCGGCGCAATAGCCGCGCGGCGACGCCAGCAGCACCTTCTTGTGTCCGGCGACCGGGTTATCCTGAAGCCGACCACGGGGCCCCGGAATGCGGGGCAGGGGAAGACGGACGGCTGTGCTGCTCACCCTCCGATTCTAGAGAGCACACGCTGGGCGCGGGCCGCACGCCCGCGCGCAGGCGCGGCGCACGGCGAGACCTCGGTGAGAATCGCGGTCGGAAAGGGAGCGATGACCTCGTTCGAAGCGGCACCCGGCCAGACACCGCCGCCCGACGCCGTGCATCCGCGCGAGTCGTCGCCCGACACGCCCACCTCGATCTCGCGCCTCAACGAGACCATCCGGGGCTTCGTCTCGAACTGGGGTTCGGTGTGGGTCGAGGGTGAGATCACCGCCTGGAACCTGCGCGGCGGGCACGTCTTCGGACGGCTGAAGGATGCCTCCGGCGACGCCATGATCTCGTTCCGCCTGTGGTCATCGACCCTGCAGCGTCTGCCTTCCGACATGCGCGACCTGAAGATCGGCGATCGCGTCGTCGCGTGCGTGAAGAGCGACTATTTCGTCAAGTCGGGAGATTTCACGTTCACGGTGTCGGCGATGCGGCACACGGGTCTCGGCGATCAACTGGAGCGCCTCGAGCGGCTGCGCGCGCAGCTGCGCAGCGAGGGTCTGTTCGACGTCGCGCGCAAGAAGCGGCTGCCGTTCCTGCCGCAGGTGATCGGGCTCATCACGGGCGAGCGCAGCGACGCCGAGAAGGACGTGCACCGCAACGCCGAGCTGCGCTGGCCGCAGGTGCGGTTCCGGACGATCCACGCGGCCGTGCAGGGCGACCGATGCGTGCCCGAGACGATCGCCGCGCTGAAAGTCCTCGATGCCGACCCCGAGGTCGACGTCATCGTGATCGCGCGCGGCGGCGGCGACCCGCAGACCCTGTTGGGCTTCAGCGACGAGAAGCTGCTGCGCGCCGTCGCCGAAGCATCCACTCCCATCGTCTCGGCCATCGGACACGAGAACGACCACCCCCTGCTCGACGACGTCGCCGACCTGCGAGCATCGACGCCGACGGATGCCGCGAAGAAGGTCGTCCCCGACGTCGCCGAGCAGCGCGCGCTCGTGCAGCAGCTGCGCAGCCGGGCGCGCACACGGCTCACCCAGCGGATCGGCCACGACGTCGCCCAGCTCGAACAACTGCGCACGCGTCCGGTGCTGCGCAGCCCCGACACGATGCTGACGACGCGCGCGCACGAGCTGTGGACCCTCACGGCCCGGGGGCGTGACGTCGTCACTCGCCGCGTGCACGAGGGTGAGCGGGTCGCGGCGCAGCTGCGCGCGTCGTTGCGCGCGCTCTCGCCCGGAGCCACGCTCGCGCGCGGCTACGCGATCGCGCACACCGACGGCGGCGTCATCGTGCGCGACGCGGCCCAGGCGCCGGCCGGCACCGCGGTGGTGGTCACCGTGGCCGAGGGCTCGTTCGCGGCACGCTCCGACGGCCCCGTCGCCGAGTCGGCCGACTGACACCCCGCCTGGCCCGCACTTTTGCCAGGGCCCGCTGCCCCGCGGTGACGACGCAGTGGGCGCGAGCCGCGGCGAAGACGGCGAAGACGGCGAAGTAGTCGGCGCAAACCGCGGTCTCGCGCGCGTCGAGGCGACAGCACGCGCCCACTTCTGCCCCTTCCCGAGCAGCCGCCCCAGGAAACTCGGCGCAAACCGCGGCCTCACGTACCCCGAACCCGCAGCACGCGCCCACCTCTCCAACGCACACCCCCACTTTCCCAACCCAACCCACACCCCCACCCCCAGAAGAACTCGTCGCAAACTGCTGCCTCCGGCGCACCGAGGCCGCACAACGCGCCGACATTCTCCGCGCCCGGCGCCCCACGCGCCGGCCCCGTCGTCGAGTCGGGCGGGTCCGAGGCCCGTCCTAAGATGGATGCCATGACCGCCGACGCTGCACCTGATGTCGCGAGCCTGTCGTTCGAGCAGGCGCGCGACGAGCTCGTGCGCGTGGTCGCCGACCTCGAGCAGGGCGCCCCGACGCTCGAGCAGTCACTGACCCTGTGGACCCGTGGCGAAGCCCTCGCGGCCCGGTGCGAGGAGTGGCTCGTCGGCGCGAAGCGCCTGCTCGAGGCCGCGCGCCCCGCAGACGCGGAGGCGTGATGGCATCCTCCCCTCCCCACCCCACTCCACCCGCCGCGTCGCGACGGGCGGAGCCTCGGGGGCGTGGGCCCCGCATCGTCGCCGAGCTCGGACGCCCGGAGACCCCGCAAGAGACGGCCGACCGCAAGGCGGCATCGTCAGCCGCCTACCGGTCGAGCAAGACCTTCCGCAATCTGATCGCGGCGCTGCTCGTGACCGTCGCCGTCGTCGCCGTCGTCTACTTCGGTGTCCCCCGGGGATCGTTCGAAGAACCTCCGCCGGCCGATGTCGCGGCGGCCGCGGCGCAGGTCGCCGATTCGACCGGGCGCACGATCATCGTCCCGATCGTGCCGTCCGACTGGCGTGCCAACAAGGCGACCCTCGAGGGACAGGCCTGGCGCGTCGTCTATGCCCCCGCCACGAAGACCGGCTACGTGAATGTCGCGCAGGGCATCGATGCCCCCGAAGGCTGGGCCTCGAAGCAACTCGGCAACTATGCGCCCACCGGCTCGGTCACGATCGACGGCGTCGAGTGGGATGAATACGAGATCCCCGCGACGGCGCGCATCGACACGGTCTCGTACGCCCTGTCGAGCTCGGCCGGCACCGACACCGTGCTGATCTACGGCGACACCGATGCGGCCACCGCGGCCATCGCGGCCGAGGGCGTCGCCGACCAGATCCGCGCCCTGCGTGAGGAGACGCCATGACAGACGCTCAGACAGACGCCGACACGACCCGCGAGACGCCCACCGAGGTCTGGCGGGACATGCGCGCCGGCAACGAACGCTTCGTGGCGGGTGAGCCCCGGCATCCCAATCAGGACGTCGAGCGCCGCAACGAGCTCGCCGCCGCGCAGAAGCCTCGAGCCGCGCTCTTCGGCTGCGCAGACTCGCGCCTGGCCGCTGAGATCATCTTCGACCAGGGCCTCGGCGACCTGTTCGTCGTGCGCAACGCCGGCCAGGTCGCGTCGGACTCGGCGGTCGCGAGCCTCGAGTACGCCGTGGCCGCACTCGACGTGTCGCTCATCATCGTGCTGGCCCACGACGCGTGCGGGGCCGTGCGCGCGGCGATCGACTCGGCGGCGATCGACTCGCCCGAGCTGCCCCCGCACATCTGGCGCCTGATCGCGAAGATCGTGCCCGCCGCGCGCTCGGTGCTGCGGGAGAGCAACGGCATCGATCCGCGCGAGCTGGATGCCGAGGACGTCGGCATCGCGCACCTCGGCAACACGATCGACGACATTCTTGAGTCGTCGCGGCTCATCGCCGATGCCGTGGCCGAGGGCCGGGTCGGCATCGTCGGCGCGAACTACCGCCTCGGCGAAGGCACCGCGGTGCCGCACGTGACCGTCGGCCTCGACGCCTGACCCGGCTGCTCGCCGAGCTCCCTGATTCCCCAGAAACCTGCACCGACACCACCACGAGGACGTGACATGACCGACATCGACTACCGCATCGAACACGACACCATGGGCGAGGTGCGCGTCCCGAAGGACGCCTTGTACGCCGCGCAGACCCAGCGCGCCGTCGAGAACTTCCCGATCTCGGGCCACGGCCTCGAGTCGACCCAGATCGCCGCGCTCGCGCGCATCAAGAAGGCCGCAGCCCTCGCCAACAAGGACCTCGGCACGCTCGACGGTGCCATCGCCGACGCGATCGCCGCCGCCGCCGACGATGTCATCTCGGGCCGTTTCGACGACCAGTTCCCGGTCGACACCTACCAGACCGGGTCGGGCACCTCGTCGAACATGAACATGAACGAGGTCCTCGCGACCCTCGCGACGCGCCACCTGGGCGCACCCGTGCACCCGAACGACCACGTCAACGCGTCGCAGTCCTCCAACGACGTCTTCCCGACCTCGGTGCACATCGCGGTGACGCAGGCCCTGATCGACGATCTGATCCCCGCTCTCGACCACCTCGCCGTCGCCCTCGAGGCGAAGGCCGAGCTCTGGAAGGATGCCGTCAAGTCGGGTCGCACGCACCTGATGGATGCCACGCCGGTCACCCTCGGCCAGGAGTTCGGCGGCTACGCCCGCCAGATCCGCCTCGGCATCGAGCGCGTGCAGGCCGTGCTCCCGCGCGTCGGCGAGGTGCCGCTGGGCGGCACGGCCGTCGGCACAGGGATCAACACGCCGCTCGGCTTCCCGCAGAAGGTCATCGCGCTGCTCGCCGCCGAGACCGAGCTGCCGATCACCGAGGCGAAGGACCACTTCGAGGCCCAGGCGAACCGCGATGGGCTCGTCGAGGCATCCGGCGCCCTCCGCACGATCGCGGTGTCGCTCACCAAGATCAACAACGACATCCGCTGGATGGGCTCGGGGCCGAACACGGGCCTCGGCGAGCTGCACATCCCCGATCTGCAGCCGGGGTCGTCGATCATGCCCGGCAAGGTCAACCCCGTCGTCCCCGAGGCGACGCTGATGGTCTGCGCGCGTGTGATCGGCAACGATGCGACCGTCGCGTGGGCCGGAGCGTCGGGCTCGTTCGAGCTCAACGTCGCGATCCCCGTGATGGGAACGGCGCTGCTCGAGTCGATCCGCCTGCTGTCGAACGCGATGCGTGTGCTCGCCGACAAGACGATCGACGGTCTCGAGGCCAACCTCGACCGTGCCGCCGCCTTCGCCGGGATGTCGCCGTCGATCGTGACGCCGCTCAACAAGCTCATCGGCTACGAGGCGGCGGCGAAGATCGCCAAGCACGCCGTCGCGAAGGGCATCACGGTGCGCGAGGCGGTGATCGATCTCGGCTATGTCGAGCGCGGTGAACTCACCGACGCGCAGCTCGATGAGCGGCTCGATCTGCTGTCGATGACGCACGCGGGTTGATCGTTACTCGTCGGGGCCCGCTCGCTCGGCCATAATCAGAACGTGACCCGATCCGCCGGCGCCGCGCGACCCACACCCGCGCGACGACCCCGCACGCTCGGCCTGCTGCTGGCGATCGTCGGCGCGGGCTTCGCGGTGACGGCGCTCGTCATGCTCGTGGTCGGCACAGCGAGCAGCGCCGACATCCCGTGGGCCTCGGTCGTCTCGTTCGTCGTCGGTGCTCTGGCGACCCTCGCCGTCACGGCCGTCGTCGGCTGGACGCTGCTCGACGACACGCACTCCCCCGTCATCACCGACGGCTCGGAGGCATCCTTCGATTCGCAACGACGCCTGCTCGACGATGTGCGGCACGAGCTGAAGACGCCGATCACGATCATCCGCGGCCACCTCGAGCTGATGAATCCGGAAGACCCCGTGGATGCCGCGGCGACGCGCGAGCTCGGCATCTCGGAGCTCGACCGAATGACGCGCCTCATCGGCGACATCGATCTGCTTGCGGCGGTCGAGGCCGACAGCTTCACGATGAGCGACGTCGGCCTCGCGGAGCTCACGGCGCGCGTCTCCGACCTCGTGAGCGTGATCCCCGGCCACAGCTGGAGCATCGAGCAGGCGGCCGACGCGGTGATCCGCGGTGATCGCGACCGCCTGCTGCAGGCGTGGCTGCAGCTCGCCGACAACGCCGCGAAGTACACACCGCCGGGCAGCGCCATCGAGATCGGCAGCGCCGTGCATCCCTCGGGCGCGCAGGTGTGGGTGCGCGACCATGGCCCAGGCATCCCGCCTGCCCTTCGACACCGGGTGTTCCGGCGCTTCGACCGCGGGGCCGGCAAGCGTTCGGTCGGCGGCACAGGACTCGGACTCGCGATTGTGGACGCCATCGCCAAAGCGCACGGCGGACACTGTACGATCGCGGAGACGCCCGGGGGGGGCGCCACCTTCACGATTGAGATCCCGATCGGTACCCGCGCCAGTCTTCCGACGCCGGTACGCGCGGGCGACGTCGTGCTCCAACGAGAGGCCTCAGGATGACTCGCATCCTCGTCGTCGATGACGAACCGCACATCGTGGCACTGGTGACCCGGGCACTGCACGCCGAGGGATTCGAGACCGCCGTCGCCGACGATGGACTTGCGGCGCTCGAGCGCGGCCAAGAAGGTGACATCGACCTGATCATCCTCGACGTCGGCCTGCCGTCGATGGACGGCTTCGAGGTGCTGCGCACGCTCCGCGCACACGGCGAGCGGATGCCGGTGATCATGCTCACGGCGCGGTCGGCCGCGAGCGACGCCGTCGACGGGCTGGATGCCGGCGCCAGCGACTATGTGCCGAAGCCGTTCTCGGTCGCCGAGCTGCTGGCCCGAGTGCGTTCACGACTGCGCGAGCGCACGGGCGCGATCACCATGGTGCTCACGCAGGGCGACGTCACCCTCGACATCCTGGCGCGACGGACGACCGTCGCCGGTCGTGAGATCGACCTGTCGGCGCGAGAGTTCGCACTGGCCGAGCAGTTCCTCCGCCACCCGGGGGTCGTCCTCACGCGCGAGATCCTGCTGAGCCGCATCTGGGGCATGGACTTCGACCCGGGCTCGAACGTCGTCGACGTGTACGTGCGCTACCTGCGCTCGAAGCTCGGCTCGGATCACATCGTTACCGTGCGCGGCGAAGGCTATCGCTGGGAGTAGCGCGTCTCGTCGCTCCCCGAGCCTGCACGGTCCCCGAGCCTGCGCGGCCCCCGAGCCTGCACGGTCCCCGAGCCTGTCGAGGGGTCGACCCTTCGACAGGCTCAGGGACCGACGGTGTCAGCTGAGTTCGCCCTGCTCCAGCAGGTCGGTGACGAGGGCGGCGATCGCGGAGCGCTCCGACCGGGTGAGCGTCACGTGTCCGAACAGGTCGTGGCCCTTGAGGGTCTCGATGACCGACGCGATGCCGTCGTGGCGGCCGACGCGCAGGTTGTCGCGCTGCCCGACGTCGTGCGTGAGGATGACCCGCGAGTTCTGCCCCATGCGGCTCAGCACCGTGAGCAGCACGTTCCGCTCGAGCGACTGCGCCTCGTCGACGATCACGAACGCGTCGTGCAGCGAGCGCCCGCGGATGTGCGTGAGCGGCATGACCTCGAGCAGTCCGCGGGCGACGACCTCTTCGAGGACGTTGCCCGTGACGACCGATCCGAGCGTGTCGAACACGGCCTGGCCCCAGGGGTTCATCTTCTCGGCCTGGTCGCCGGGCAGGTAGCCGAGCTCCTGACCGCCGACCGCGAACAGCGGGCGGAACACGATGACCTTCTTCTGCTGCTGGCGCTCGAGCACCGCCTCGAGGCCCGCGCACAGCGCCAGCGCCGACTTTCCGGTGCCCGCACGCCCGCCGAGCGAGACGATGCCCACCTCCGGGTCGAGCAGCAGGTCGATCGCGATGCGCTGCTCGGCCGAGCGGCCGTGCAGGCCGAACACGTCGCGGTCGCCGCGGACGAGCTTGTAGCCGCCGTCGCCGGTCACGCGCCCGAGCGCCGAACCACGCTCGGAGTGGATGATCAGCCCCGTGTTGACCGGGAAACCGCGCACCTCGTCGCTCGAGGCGACCTCGGTCTCGTACAGGTCGCTGATGTCGTCGCCCGAGACGCTGAGGTCGGCGATGCCCGTCCACCCGCTGTCGACGGCCTGCTCAGCGAGGTACTCCTCGGCGTTGATGCCGAGCGAGGCGGCCTTGACGCGCATCGGCAGGTCTTTCGAGACCACCGTGACCTCCTGGCCGTCCTGCGCCAGGTGCATGGCGACCGCCAGAATGCGGGTGTCGTTGTCGCTGAGCCGCAGACCTGCCGGCAGCACCGAGGCATCCGTATTGGCCAGCTCGACACGCAGGGTGCCGCCCTCGCCGACCGGAACCGGGAAGTCGAGACGACCGTGCTCGACGCGCAGCTCGTCGAGGTGACGCAGCGCCTGGCGGGCGAAGTACCCGAGTTCAGGATCGTGGCGTTTGCCTTCGAGCTCGGTGATCACGACCACCGGGACGACGACGGAGTGCTCGGCGAACCGGAAGAACGCCCGAGGGTCGCTCAACAGAACGGACGTGTCGAGGACGTACGTGCAGAGGCTCTCGTCCACCTCCGCGGCCTGATCGAGGTGCTGCTGCTGCTCTGGAACCCGTGTGGTCACGACCCACTCCCGCCCCGGGTGATGATCACCCGGCAGTCTCGAGTCGACCAGGGCCACGAGTCGTGGTGTGGCCGACTCGATCGGGCACCGTGCCCGATGTGATGACCGTACGTCGGGGCCGGATGCCTCGGCCACCACGACACGCCGCGCTCAGATTGCGCGCACGTTAATTCTGAGTGGCGGCTTCATCCGCGTCGGCATCGGCGCCGTCGACGACCGCGATGACGATCTCGTCGGTGGCGTACGACCCGTCGAAGGCCGACGGCGAACCACCCTCGACAGCGGTCGGCATGTCGTCACCGCCGACCTCGATCGTGATCCCGTCTGCGAGGTCGGGCGGCGCGCCGAGCTCGTCGCGCGCGTAGTCGACGGCGACGATGCGCCCCGCCACGGCCGCGTCGGCGAGAGCGTCGCCGAGGAGCATCAGGCTGTCGGCGCCGGTGCCGACGTGGGCCGACACACGGATCGTCGCTCCGCGCGCGGTGACCGTCACGCCGTGGTTGGCGAGTGCGGCCGCAAGCGTCGACGGGTCATCCGGCGCGAGCGCGACGATGCCCGCGTGCGCGTCCCTGGGCGTGATCACGGGCACGTCGTAGCGGTCGGCCAGGTGGAAGACGTCGCGGGCCCGGGTCTGCACCTCGTCGGCGACGGCGGCGACGCCGACCGCGTCGAGCTCACGCAGCGACGCCGCCAGGCGCGATGCCGCGAGCGGGTCGGAGGGAGCGATCGAATAGGCACCGGCCCCCTCGCGTGCCGCAGGAACGCCGAGCGATGTGGCGTCTCCGGACATGCCGGAGATGCCCGACAGCACGGGCGCGATGCGCTCGCGCGCCCACGGCGAGAATCGGGCGAACCCCGTGCCGCGTCCCGCGCGCAGCCACTTGTAGCCGTTGCCGGCGACGACGTCGGCGAGGCTCCAATCGACGTCGACGACGCCGAACGCCTGCATGGCATCAACGATCAGCAGGCGGCCCTCGATCGCGCCCCGGATCGCGGCGAGGTCGGCCAGCGCGCCCGTCCGGAAGTCGACGACGCTCAGCGCGACCGCGGTCACGTCATCCGTGAGCGCGTCGGCGATGGCATCCACGGTCACGATGCCGTCGGGCGGATCGATCTCGCGCACCGACAGCACCCCGCGAGCCGCGGCGGCGCGGTGCGCGGTGATCCGCACCGAGGGGAAGTCCTGGGCCGGCACGACCACGGTGCCTTCGAGCCCGAACATGGCGTGCGCGAGCCCGATCGTGGTCGACGACTGCAGCACGATCTCGTCGTCCGGCACGCCCATCAGGCCGGCGATCAGCTCGCGCGCCTCGCCGACGCGCGCAGCGACCAGATCGATGCTTGCGGCGCGGCCGGTCCCCAGAAGTTCCGCGTCGGCCTGCATCTCCGCACGCACCGACGGCGACAGCGGTCCGAAGCGCGCCCAGTCGAGGTATCCGGCTGCGGCGTCGAACGACTCGATCAGTGGCTCAAGGTCGCTCACGCTTGCCATTCTGGCACGCACCGCCGCGGCGAGGGGGCGCGCGCCCACGATCGTCCGCGCTCAGCCGCCGTAGCGCCGGTCTCGGGTCGCGTAGTCGCGGATCGCACGCAGGAAGTCGACCTCGCGCAGATCGGGACCGAGCGCCTCGACGAAGTAGAACTCCGAGTGGGCCGATTGCCAGAGCAGGAAGTCGCTCAGCCGCTGCTCGCCCGAGGTGCGGATCACCAGATCGGGATCGGCCTGTCCGCCGGTGTACAGATGCTCACCGATCTGCTCGGGCGTGAGGCTCGCGGCGAGCTCTTCGAGGGATCCACCGCTCTCCTGGTGCTTGCCGATGATGCTCCGCACGGCATCGACGATCTCGCCGCGCCCGCCGTAGCCGACCGCGAGGTTCACGTGCAGCCCGGTGTTGCCCGCCGTGCGCTCTTCGGCGGTGGCCAGCACGCGGGCGAGGTCGGCCGGCAGCCCGTCGGACCGCCCGACGTGCTGCACGCGCCAGCCCGGCTCGTGCGACAGCTCGTCGGCCAGCTCCGCGATGATCTCGATGAGGTCTTCGAGCTCTTGCGAGTCCCGCTTGCGGAGGTTGTCGTTCGAGAGCAGATAGAGCGAGACGACCTGGATGCCGAGGTCATCGCACCAGCGCAGGAACTCGTGCATCTTGGCGGCACCCGCGCGATGCCCGTCGGCGACGGTCGCATACCCCGACTGCCGCGCCCAGCGGCGGTTGCCGTCGATCATCATGGCGACGTGGTGCGGCACTGTCTCAGGGGTGAGGCGATGCCTCAGCCGTGAACTGTACAGACGGTAGAGGAGCCCTCGTCCCTCGCCGGATGCCGTCGGTGTCACGCTCCTACGCTACCGCCCCGTATGTGCAGCCTGGCATGCGCACGCGCGTAGGCTCGGGCTGTGCCTCAACCCACGCCCGCCGACGGTGCGGAAATGCCACAGCTGCCTCTCATCGAGGCAGCCGCGGTCAGTGCCGACGTCGAGCTGAAGCCGTCGTGGCGAGGGTGGATCCACGCGGGGACGTTCCCCGTCGCGATCGCCGTGGGCATCGTGCTGATCGTGGTCGCCCACGGCGCCACCGCGAAGTGGTCTGCGGCCATCTTCATGGCGACCTCGGTGCTGCTGTTCGGCAACTCTGCGCTCTACCACCGGTTCACCTGGGGCCCGAAGACCAAGGCGGTGCTCAAACGCATCGACCACGCCAACATCATGCTGCTGATCGCGGGCACCTACACCCCGCTCGCCGTGCTCGCCCTGCCACCCGGCAAGGGATCGCTGCTGCTGATCCTCGTGTGGTCGGGTGCGTTCCTGGGCATCCTGTTCCGCGTCTTCTGGATCGGCGCCCCGCGCTGGCTCTACGTCGCGCTGTACCTGCTGCTCGGCTGGGCGGCGGTGCTGTACATGGTCGACCTGTTCCAGGCGAACGCCGTGATGATGCTGCTCGTGATCATCGGCGGCCTGCTCTACACCGGCGGCGCGATCTGCTACGCGCTCAAGAAGCCGAACCCGTGGCCGGGGCACTTCGGCTTCCACGAGATCTTCCACGTGTGCACGGTGCTCGCGTTCCTCTGCCACTGGACGGCGTGCCTGCTCATCGCGCTGCACCCTGTCGTGCCGTCGCTCGGCGCCCCCGCCTGACGCCGGCTCAGCGGCGCGTGTCGTCGTCGCGCGGGTCGATGTCCTGGTCGTCGACGTCCGACGCCTCGACCGCCGCATCCGCCTGAGCCTGCGCCTCGGCATCCAACTGTTCGTTGACGTCGGCGCGGTATCCTGCGCGGCGGATGCGCCGCAGCATGTCGATCACGAGGAAGACCACGACGACCGCGACGAGGGCGACAGCGGCGAAGCCGACGAAACCCGGCGTGACGACATCGGGGTTGACCGTCATCGACGGCGAGGGCGTCGCGAGGCCGGCGCCCCAGCTGAGCCCGGCGGAGAGAGTCTGCATCGTTCCTCGGTTCGTCGATCGTCCGCGTGCGCGGTTCCGCGGCGGCGCACACAGCGCGTAGCCTGGAACTCCAGCCTAGATCCCTCCCCGACCCCCGGAATGTGACATGACCACCGCGACGCCGCTCGACACGTCAGCCGAGCTGACGGCCGCGGCCGAGGCAGAACTCCGCGCCGAGCTCGACGACCGCTATGGGCGCACGCGGCGCGGCCCGCGCTGGGGCTGGATCGTGTTCGGCACGATCGTCGTGGCCGCCGTCGGATACTTCGGCTGGACCACGGTGTCGCAGTCGATGGATGCCGTCGACACCGACACCACGGGTTTCCAGCTCGTCGACGCGCGCTCGGTCACCGTGCAGTTCCAGGTGACGCTGCGGCAGGGCGAACCGGTCACGTGCGCGATCGAGGCGCAGGACGCCGAGCACGGCGTCGTCGGATGGCGGGTCGTCGAGTACCCCGCCGACCCCGCGCACACCCGCAGCTTCTCCGAGACGATCCCGACCGTCGCGGAGGCGACGACGGGTTTGGTCACGTCATGCTGGATCCCGTAGGCTGATCCGAAACCCGCGCCCCGGCTGCCTGCCGGGGCGCCTTCGTTTACCTCCCCGAGACTCAAGGAGACGACACGTGGCCGAGCACACCGACACGTTCCTCACCCAAGATGCCTACGACCGGCTCGTTGCCGAGCTCGAGTACCTCTCGACGACGGGTCGCACCGAGATCGCCGCACGCATCGAGGCTGCGCGTGAAGAGGGCGACCTGAAGGAGAACGGCGGCTACCACGCGGCCAAGGACGAGCAGGGCAAGCAGGAGGCGCGCATCCGCACCCTGCAGGCGTTCCTGAAGGATGCCGTCGTGGGCGAGGCGCCCGAATCCGACGGCACCGTCAAGGGCGGCACGGTCGTGACGGCGATCGTCGCCGGCGGCGAAGAGGTGTTCCTGCTCGGCAGCCGCGAGATCGCGACCGGCTCCGAGCTGGATGTCTACAGCGAGGCATCCCCGCTGGGCGCCGCGATCCTGGGGCTCGCCGAGGGCGAGAAGACCTCGTACACGGCGCCGAACGGCCGCGAGATCTCGGTCGAGATCGTCAAGGTCGACACTTACACCGGCCAGTAGCCCGCGGCGGGCTCGGCCCTCAGTCGAGGACGACGCGGGGCTGGAAGCCGGCCTCTTCGAGCACGCTGATGACGTGCGCGCGGTGCTCTTCGCCGCGGGTCTCGACGCTCAGCTGCAGGATCACCTCGCTGATCTGCATACCCTGACCGTGCCTCGTGTGCAGCACCTCGGTGACGTTCGCGCCCGCGATCGACAGCAGCTCCGACACGCGCGCGAGCTGGCCCGGCCGGTCGGGCAGCGGGATCTGCAGCGTCATGTAACGGCCGGATGCCGCGAGACCGTGCGCCACCACCCGCTGCAGCAGCAGGGGGTCGATGTTGCCACCCGAGAGGATCACCGCGGTGGGGCCGGATGCCTGCACCTTGCCCGCCAGGATCGCCGCAACGCCCACGGCACCGGCCGGCTCGACGACCTGCTTGGCGCGTTCGAGCAAGATCAACAGAGCGCGCGCGATGTCGTCGTCGCTGACGGTGACGACCTCGTCGACGAGGGCCGAGATCACCTCGAACGGCAGGTCGCCCGGCCGTGCCACGGCGATGCCGTCCGCGATCGTGGGCGTGGTCGCGACCGTCAGCGGCTCGCCCGCAGCGAGCGACGACGGGTAGGCCGCCGAGTTCTCGGCCTGCACGCCGATGATCCGCACCGTGCGCCCCTCCGCTGCCGCGCGCGCCTTCACGGCGGCCGCGACGCCAGCGATGAGGCCGCCGCCGCCGATGCCGACCACGACGGTGTCGAGGTCGGGGATGGCATCCCACAGTTCCAGGCCCAGCGTGCCCTGCCCGATGATCACGTCGCGGTGGTCGAACGGAGGGATCAGCACCGCGCCGGTGCGCTCGGCGAACTCGGCCGCGAGCCGCAGCGGCGTCTCGACGGTCGCCCCCTCGAGAATCACCTCGGCGCCGTAGCCGCGGGTGGCGAGCAGCTTCGGCACGGGTACGCCGAGCGGCATGAAGATCGTCGCGGCGATGCCGAGCTTCTGGGCCGCCAGAGCGACGCCCTGCGCGTGGTTGCCGGCGGATGCCGCCACGACGCCGCGCGCGCGCTCTTCGGCCGTCAGACGCGATAGGCGATACGTCGCGCCGCGGATCTTGAACGATCCGGTGCGCTGCAGGTTCTCGAGCTTGAGGTGGACGGGCGCGCCGAGCACGCCGGAGAGGTGCTCAGACTCATCGAACGGCGTCTGCACGACCACGTCTCGCAGCATGAGCGCGGCTTCTTCGAACTCCGCCAACGTCGGGATGGCGGAGACTCCGAGCTCGGCCGAGGAGGGTGCTTGAGACGATGACGGGGTGGTCGTGTGCGTGGTCACGCGGGGGTCCTTTTGCTACGCGGAACGGTGCTCCAGATGAGATCCTCCGCCTGCGGCGGCGCGCCCCCGCGATGCCGGTTCGAAAGATACACCGCCACGACGTTGATGAAGGCGGCCAGCGGAACCGCGAACAGGGCACCGGGGATGCCCGCGATCATCGCGCCTCCGGCGACGACGAGCACCACGGCGAGCGGGTGCACCTTGACCGCCGAGCCCATCAAGAGCGGCTGCAGCACGTGCCCCTCGAGCTGCTGCACGCCGAGCACGACGACGATCATCCAGAGGGCGATCCACGGGCCGTTGTAGACGAGGGCCAGGAACACGGCCAGCGAGCCCGTGACGATCGCGCCGACGAACGGCACGAAGGCACCGAGGAACACCAGCACCCCGATCGGGATCGCCAGCGGCACCCCGAGCAGGAAAGCCCCCAGCCCGATGCCGAGCGCATCGATCGTGGCAACGAGCAGTTGAGTCCGTGCGTAGGTCACGACCGTGGCCCAGCCGGCGCGGCCGGCACCGTCGACATCGTCACGCGCGCGGCGCGGAAAAAGTCGCACGACCCACCGCCAGATGCGCGCGCCGTCGCCGAGCGTGCACAGCAGGATGAACAGCGCCAGCACCGCGCCGGTCGCGACATGCCCCACGGTCGACCCGACGACGAGGGCTCCCGACCAGAGCAGATCGACCTGCTGCTGCAGGAAGGTGCCCGCCTGCGCGAGCATGGCGTCGATCTGGACGGCCGTGAGGTGCAGCGGTCCGTCGATCAGGAACTTCCGAAGCTGGTCGACCGATTCGAGCGTGCGGTCACGCACGCTGCCCCACTGCCGGGTGATCTGCCAGATCGCCAGCCACAGCAGGCCGCCGATCACGGCGAACGTGCCGATCACCGAGACGACGACCGCGAGCCACCGCGGCACGCGATGCCCGATCATCCACGAGAACGCGGGCCAGAGCAGCGCCGTGACCAGGACGGCGACCAGCAGCGGGATGACGAGCAGCTTCAGCTGGATGATGAGCCAGATCAGGATGCCGGCGGCCACCGCGATCACGACGAATCGCCAGGCATAGGCCGTCGTCACGCGCAGCCCGTGCGGCAGGCTTCCGCCGATCTCGGTCGTGACCGTCCTGTTTCGGATCGCGTCGCGCAGAGAGCCCCGGGGCTTCCCGCCTCGCTCGGTCTCGTCCGTGCCCGTCACCCCGTCAGTCTAGAACGCGCTGTATGCCGTTCCGGTCGCGCTAGAACTGGATGCGGGGAGGTTCGGCGATCGCCGCTCCCCCGGTGACCTCGAAGAACTCGCGCTCGGTGAAGCCGAGGCCCCGAGCGAACATGTTGTTCGGGAAGACCTTGATCTTCGTGTTCAGCTCGCGCACGCCGCCGTTGTAGAAGCGGCGGGATGCCTGGATCTTGTCTTCCGTGTCGACGATCGACTGCTGCAGCTGCAGGAAGTTCTGGCTCGCCTGCAGCTGCGGGTACGCCTCGGCGACGGCGAACAGCGACTTCAGGGCCTGCTGCATATGTCCCTCGGCCACGCCCGCATCGGCGGGCGATGTCGCGCTGATGGTCTCGGCGCGCGCGCGGGTGACGTTCTCGAAGACGGCCTTCTCATGCGCCGCGTAGCCCTTGACGGTCTCGATGAGGTTCGGCAACAGGTCGGCGCGGCGCTTCAGCTGCACGGTGATGTCGCTCCACGCCTCGTCGACGCGCACGTTCAGCGCGACCAGGGAGTTGTAGGTCGACCAGAGGTAGACGCCGGCGACCACCACCAGAACGACGACGATTGCGACGGGGATCAGCCACGCCAGGTCCATACGACTCCCCTCGATTCTGTGCTTATCCTATCCGCGCGCGCACGGCGCCTCGCACGGAGCCCGCACTCTTCCCAGCCGTTACTCACCCAGCACGCGCTGCAGGTAGGGGTTGCGGAACAGCCGGTTCGGATCGAGGCGATCGCGCAGCGCCGTGAACTCGTCGAAACGCGGATAGCGCCGGCGCAGCGCCGAGGCATCCAGCGTGTGCATCTTGCCCCAGTGCGGCCTGCCGCCGTGCGCGAGCATGACCTCTTCGACGGCGGCGAAGTACGCGGTCGGGTCGGCGCGCCAGTAGCGGTGCACCGCGATGTAGCCGCTCGCACGACCCGACGCGGTCGAGAGCCAGAGATCGTCGGCGGCCGCGACCCGCACCTCGACGGGGAACTCGATGCGCCAGCCGTTCTCGCCGATGACGCGCTGCACGTCGCGGAACGCCGCGGCCAGGTTCTCCACGGGCACGGCGTACTCCATCTCGCGGAAACGCACGCCGCGACTCGTGGCGAAGACGCGGTGCGAGGCATCCGAGAAGGTGCGATCGCCCCACACCTTCGCCGAGAGGCGATTGATGCCGGGCACGAGTGCAGGTGCGGCGCGCCCGATGCTGCACACCGCCTGGTGCACGCCGTTGCCGACGATCACGTCGTCGACGACCTTCGACGCGGCGCTGAGCGGGTGCGTCTCGGCATCAGCCGACTGCCGGGTGTTGGTCTTCGTCAGCGCGACGTCGGTGTGCGGGAACCAGTAGAACTCGAAGTGGTCTGCGGCATCCGCACGTGCGAGCAGGTCGTCGACCACGGCATCCAGCGGCTCAGGCCGCTCGACCGCCTGCAGCACGAACGCGGGAACGCACTGGATCGTGACGTCGACCAGGATGCCGAGTGCGCCGAGCCCCAGCGCCACCGCCGGCAGCAGCTCGGGTTCGTGGTCGTCGTCGATCGTCAGCAGCTCGCCGTCGGCCGTCACGAGGGTGGCCGCCACGACCTGCGTCGCGATGCCGCCGAAGCGGGCCCCGGTGCCGTGGGTGCCGGTGGAGATGGCGCCCGAGATCGACTGCCGGTCGATGTCGCCGAGGTTCGTCATCGCGAGGCCGTACGGCGCGAGCAGCGCCGGGATGCGGTGCAGCCGCGTGCCGGCGAGCAGGCGCGCGCGGCCGCGTTCGCGGTCGACCGAGACGAGCCCCGAGAGCTCGGTCAGTTCGAGCAAGGTGCCCGGCGCCACCGCGATGCCGGTGAAGCTGTGCCCCGCGCCGACCGCCTTGATGGGCAGGCCGCGCGCGGCGGCCGCACGCACCGCGCGCCGCACGGCCTCGATCGTCGACGGATACTCCACGTACTGCGGACGGACGCGCTCGGTGCGTCCCCAGTTCTGCCACGTGCCGCCGGGTCGCGTCGTCATCAGAGGAAGCTCCTTCGCTCGCCACGGTACGTCGCGGCCTCGCCGACCAGCGCAGCGCCCGAGGTCAGCAGGTAGCGGTCGACGCGCTCGGCGAGCTCTCCGCTCTTCGCATGCCGGAACCACACGCGATCACCGATCTCCAGTCGCCGGGCCGCGCGGCCCTGCAGAGGCGTCTGCACTTCGCCGGCACCTTCGCGGCCGAGCGTGCGCAGCCCCGCGGGCCAGACCGGCAGCGGCTGGCGCGACGCCACGGGCGGACCCGAGGCGATCCACCCACCGCCGAGCACGGTCGCGATGTCGTCGGTCGGGCGGCGCACGACCTCGAGGGCGAAGGCGGCGCCCGGCGCGAGCGAGAACGCCCGGTAGAGGTCGAAGAGGTGGCCCGCGAGCAGGCCGCTGCCGGCCGTCGTCTCGGTGACGGCGAGGTCGGATGCCGTGGATTCGAGTGACCCCGTGCCTCCCCCGTTCACGAACTCGAGCTGCGTGATCTCGCGGAGCGCCGCGACGATCGCGCCGCGGCGATCGAGCAGTTCCTGCCCGGATCGGCGCTGCATCCAGCGGATGACGGCATCGCCCGAGCCCGTGTCGTCGGGCTGGCCGGCGATCTGCGCCTCGTACATCATGAGGCCGACCAGCCGGAAGCCTGGGCGCGAGGCGATGCCGCGCGCGAGGCGGGCGACCTCGCTCGCGTCGTGCACCGGCGAGCGCCGCACCCCGATGTGGCCGAGCACGGGCGCCCGCCACGAGGCATCCGCGTCGATCGCGACGCGCAGTTCGGCGCGCGATCCGGGGGCGGCGACCGCGTCGATCAGGTCGAGCTGTGCGAGGTCGTCGACCATCAGGGTGATGCGCGCGGCCTTGACCTCGTCGGCGGCGAGGGCTGCGAGGGCCGCCCGATCGACGCTCGGGTAGCCGAGCACGATGTCGTCGTGCTCTTCGGCGAGCCACAGCGCCTCGGGCAGCGTGAACGCGAGGATGCCCCGGTAGCCGGGGAGTTTCAGCGTGGCATCCAGCACCTCGCGCACCCGGATCGACTTGCTCGCGACGCGGATCGGCACGCCGCTCGAGCGCACGACGAGGTCGAGCGCGTTGTGCCGCAGGGCATCGACGTCGATCGATGCGACCGGCCCCGAGATACCCGCGACCGCTGCCGTGCGCGCGCGCCAGTAGGCGGCGGGGTCGCGCCGCGGCTCGGCCGTCGGAAGCGACGGAGTCGCGAGCAGGTCGAGGGTCATGAACGGGCTCCTTCGCGCGGGTTCGCCAGCGGATGGGTCAAGCCTAGGGCGGCGCCGAGTGCCGATATCACGCTCCGATCAGGAGCCGTGCGTCCAGCCCATCGACGGAACCCGGCGACGAGGGTAATCTGCCCTTCATCGAGGAGGGCCATGATCAGAAAGCGCGGGCGTTCGGCGATCGACGACGAGGAGATGATCGCGCGATACGCCTATGCGCTCGGCTACATCCCGGCCAGCGTCGCCGATCGGGCGTTCGCCGCGGCGTTCGCTCGTCTGTCCCCCGAGCAGCGCCGGGACATCCTCGATCAGCTGTGCGCACAGCTGCCGACGCTGACCGACGAGGTGCGCTCTGACGCGCCGGAGGACTTCGCTCGGATGATGCGCTCGCTGTACGCGCGCGCCGAGCTGGTGCGCCTGCGCGGGGCGGCGGAGCTCGCTGCCGCATTCGTGACATCTCCGCCGGTCGTCACCTACTTCACGACGGGTGTGGGCTCGGTGTCGATTGATCAGCAGCCGCTGTGGGTCCACCAACTCGCTCGGCACGAGACCGCCCCCATCCACGCCGGCTCGGTGCGGCCGCGCCGACCGAACGAGGCACGGTGGCTCGCCTGACCGCGAGACGACGTGGGCGTCACTCGGGTGGTGAGTCCTCGGCATCCAGCCGTCGCAGGCGCTGCCGCGCCATGTCGTGCGCGCGGGGGCCCGCGCCGAGCCCGCGCTGTGCGACACGCAGCACGATGCGGGCGGCGGTGACGACGGGCAGCCACGACCGGCGAACGCCGAGCAGCCGCCGATACCGACGGGGAATCGTGGCGACCGCCGCCTCGAACAGAATGCGGTAGCCCAGCCGCAGCGGGCCCTCGACCGGGACCCTGCGCAAGAACCGCACGACATCGTCGACCTGCTCGCCGCCGCGCAGCGTGTCGTTCGTCAGCAGCAGATCCATGCGTTCGTGGACATCGGCGACACTCGTCGGCGGCTCGGCGACGCCCATCAGACGACCCGCCGTGGCCCACTCGTCGACGTAGGCGTCGAGGCCACCCGGCACCGGCCCGCCCCAGACCTCGTGCGCCGTGAGGAAGGCGTCGGTGAACGCCAGGTGCACCCAATCCACCAGCTCGGCATCCTCCGCGCTGTAGGCGCGGGTGCTGCCCGTGGCATCCGCGTACTCGCCGCGCACCGACGCGTGGAAGCGACCCACGCGCCCGAGTTCGGCCTGCACCTGCTCGGTCGACCCGAAGGTCAGCGAGATGACCCAGCGCACCGTGCCCGACAGCCGACCAAGCGGGTCTTCGCGGTAGCGCGACCAGTCGTGCACCCCCGCCATCGCCCCGGGGTGCAGCGCCTGCAGCAGCAAGGCACGGATGCCCGCGACGAGGGTCGGGATGCCGGCGTGCACCGTCCAGGCGGCGCCGTCTTCGGCGAAGAGCCCGCGATCGTCACCCTGCGCGAGGCGCAGCACCCACGGCGGCGTGCCGTCGGGGTCGCCCGACAGCGGCACGAGCAGCCGGGCGCGCAGTGTCCGGGGATCTCGTCGCGCGCTCACTCCCCCATCTTCGCCCGGAACACAGGGCGGAGGGCGGGTCAGCACGAGATGTACCCCCGGTGGGACTCGAACCCACACTCGGGCGATTTTAAGTCGCCTGCCTCTGCCATTGGGCTACGGGGGCCCGCGACCAGGCTAGCCCGCGAAAGGGCGAACCCCCGCGCGGCGGCGTGCCACGCGGGGGTTCTGCGATGATGCGGCCTCAGGCCGAGGCATCCGCCTTCTCAGCGGCCGGCTTCTTGGCCGGTGACTTCTTGGCGGGCGTCTTGCCGGCCTTCTCGGCGGCGACCGACTTCGGGTCGATGGCGGGCGCAGCAGGTGCAGCGGCGGGCTCGACGGGGGCCGCCGGGCGCGGACGCGCGGCGTACTCCTCGAACACGTAGCGAGGGTTCTGCACGGTCTGCAGCGACACGTTGTCGCGCGTGAGCCAGAAGTTGTGCCACCAGTCGCCGATGACGCGCCACTTGCGCTCCCACGAGGGCATCGCAAGCCCGTGGTAGCCACGGTGCGCGCACCAGGCGATGAAGCCCTTGATCGCGATATTGCCCGACTGGAACACGCCGTTGTAGAGACCGAGGCCCGCGACGGCGCCCAGGTTCTTGTGGATGTACTCGCGAGGCACCTCGCCGCGCAGCACCCCCACCAGGTTCTTCGCGAGAAGCTTCGCCTGCCGCACGGCGTGCTGGGCGTTCGGCACGCAGTAGCCGCCCACACCCTTGCCGGTCAGGTCGGGCACGGCGGCCACGTCACCGGCGGCCCACGCGCCCTCGACCACCTCGTCGGCCGAGCCGACACGCAGATCGGCGCGCGTCGCGATGCGACCGCGCTCTTCGATGGGCAGATCGCTGCCGCGCACGACGGTCGGGTTCGCCATGACGCCGGCGGTCCAGACGATCAGGTCGGTCGGGATCGTCTCGCCGGTCGAGAGCTCGACGTTGCCGTCGACGGCGCTCGTGAGCTGCGTGTCGAGGTGCACGTTCGCGCCGCGCTTGGCGAGGTCCTTCAGCACCCACTCGCTCGTCTTCAGCGACACCTCGGGCATGATCCGGCTCATCGCCTCGATCAGGTGGAAGTGCGTGTCGTCGAAGGTCAGCTGCGGGTAGTCCTTCAGCAGCGAGGATGCCAGGGCGCGCATCTCGGCGAACACCTCGATGCCCGCGAAGCCACCGCCCACGACGACGACCGTCAGTAGGCGGTCGCGCTCGGGGCCGGCCGGCAGGTTCGCCGCACGGTCGAAGTTCGTGAGGATGCGGTCGCGGATCGCGACGGCCTCTTCGATGGTCTTCAGCCCGATGGCGTTGTCGGCGATGCCCGGGATCGGGAACGTGCGCGAGACGGCGCCCGCGGTCACCACGATCTGGTCGTAGGTCTCCTGCCACGGCTCGCCCTCTTCGGGCGTGATCGTGGCGGTCTTGTTCGCGTGGTCGATGCCCGTGACCTTCGCGGTGATGACGCGCGTCTTCTTGAGGTGTCGGCGCAGGCCCACGATCACGTGGCGCGCCTCGATCTCGCCCGCGGCGACCTCGGGCAGGAACGGCTGATAGGTCATGTACGGCAGCGGGTCGACGATCGTGACCTGCGCCTCGCCCTTGCGGAGCTGCTTCTCGAGCTTCCACGCGGTGTAGAAGCCGGCGTAGCCGCCGCCGACGACGAGGATCTTGGGTACGGCAGGCGTGCTGGTCTCTGTGTGCGTCACAGGGGAGGTACTCCTTGAATCAACGGCTCGGAGTACGAGGTGCGCGCTCCGATCTGATGCGCCGGGCAGCAGCAGTGACACCGAGCGCGACCAGTATAGCCGCCAGCGTGACACCCACGAGCGGCACCGTCCCGTAGACGAGGCTGTCGACGCTCGGCAGCAGCGGCGAACGCACGGCGACCGTGTCGGCGGCCGGGAGCTCAGGCACGTCGACCGGCGTCACGGTCGGCTGCGGCAACGGCGCGACATCGGCACGCCGATACAGCCGCACCCACTCGGCGAGCGTGAGGCCGAGCGGCGACGAACTGACGGTCGGCACGTCCGCGGTGACCGCAGCCGAGGCATCCACCAGGCCGTATCCGTAGAGCTTGTCGGGCACGGCGGTCGCACCGGCCGCCGGGCGCGCCGTCTTGATGATGCGGTTGATCACGTTGTTCGCGTCGAGGTCGGGGTGCGCCGAGATCACGAGCGCCGCGATGCCCGCCACGATCGGCGCAGCACCGCTCGTGCCGTTCCACTGCACGAGCTGGCCGTCTGCCGACACGCCGAGCAGCTGCTCGCTGGGCGCCGAGATGCCGATCGTGATGCCCTGTGTGGATGCCTCTTTGCTCGCGACCCCGGCACGGTCGACGCCGCCGACGGTCAGCACTCCGGGAATCGTCGCCGGCGCACCGACCTCGTCGGTGCCGCTGCCCTTATTGCCCGCCGCGACGATCACGACGACATCGTGGTCGAAGGCGTATTGGAACGCGTCGTCCCAGGTCTTGTCCCAGGCGAGCGTGTTCGTCGTGAACGACAGGTTGATCACGTCGGCACCGTGATCGACCGCCCACCGCATCGCATCGGCGACCTGATCGACGAACGGCACCGACGACGTCGTGCCGAAACCGATCGAGATCGACAGCAGCTGAGCTTCGGGAGCGACGCCGATCATGCCGGTCTCGGGGCCGGTGCCGCGCGCGGCCGCGAGCGACGCGACCCAGCTGCCGTGGTTCGCGTCGACGGCGCCCACGGCCTTGCGTCCGTCGGACGCCCCGACGCCCGAGAAGTCGGCGCCGCCGCTCACCGCCCCGGCGAACTCGACGGGCGAACGTCCGATGCCGGTGTCGATGATCGCGATCGTGGCGCCCTTGCCCTTCGTCGTCGTCCACGCATCGCGGATGCCGTACTCGTCGAGCCAGTACTCGGCGGCACGGGCAGGATCGGTGTTCGCGGGGACTGTCGGTGACGGGGGCAGGGTCGGGTCGACGCCGGGGGCGATCGCCGCAGGGACGCGCGGCGTGGCCACGGGTGCCGCCGTCGCGGGCAGCGCGCCGCCGATGAGGCATGCGCTGAGGGCGACGACGGCCGCGATGCGCGCCACGACTCCGCCGCGCCGCGCGCTCAT
The DNA here is from genome assembly GCA_029959325.1 of Microbacteriaceae bacterium PS02068. Taxonomy (GTDB): domain Bacteria; phylum Actinomycetota; class Actinomycetes; order Actinomycetales; family Microbacteriaceae; genus Microbacterium. The sequence goes on along the minus strand of JASCPF010000003.1, from coordinate 11,881 downwards.
CCGGCGTCTCGCGGGTGCGCGCACGTGCAGACCGCGGGCGACCAGTCGCCGCGCGCGAGCGCGAGGTCGCCGATCGGGTTGACGCCGGGCCCCGCCGCCAGGGCGTGGCCCGCGAGCGCGTGCAGGCACTTGACGCGCGTCGGCATGCCGCCGGCCGAGATCCCGTCGATCTCCGCGACCTCGCCGAAGGCGGCCCGGTCGGACAGGTACGCCTCGTGCGCGCTCGCGTAGGCGGCGGCGACCTCGGCATCGTCCGCCAGCAGCGCCGCGAACTCGGGCATGACCTGCGTGGCCTCGAGCGCCGACATGGCGGCCGTCGCGCCCGGGTGCGTCAGGTAGTAGAAGGTCGGGAACGGGGTACCGTCGGGAAGCCGCGGCTCGGTTGCGACGACCGTCGGGTTGCCGCAGACGCACCGCGCCGCGATGCCCACGACGCCGCGCATCGGGCGGCCGAGCTGCTCGTGCATCGCCTCGAGGTCGGCGTCGGTCGCGGGACTCAGCGTGGGGTGCGGCACCCTCTCAGGCTACCGGCGACGCCTGATGGAGTGCTGAGGCGGGGCACGGAGTCAGGGCGCCGTGCCCGTGGCGCCGGCAGGGGCGACCCCGGTCTGCGCGAGCCCCGCACCGGTGATCGAGCGCACGAACTGCCCCATCCAGTCGGAGCGGGTCTCGACCACCTGGTCGCTCACCGCCTGCTGATCAGCCGGCAGCGACGACGCCGGCAGGTCGTCGTCGACGAGGTAGACGATCTCGCCGGGATGCACGTAGTACAGCCGCGCGCGCGCCTGCGAGGTCACGTAGGCAGGATCCGCCCAGCGGGCCTTCTGCTGCTCGAGCTCAGCGACCTGATCGGTCGTCAGCTGCACGGAGTGCTGCAGCGCAGAGATCTGCTGGCGCTGCGACAGATACGTGCCCACGGTCGGCATCAGCACGAACACCGCCAGCACGACCAGCCCCATCATGATCGCGGTGAACGCCGAGAATCGGATGCCCCCGGCCCACTCCCGCACATCGACACGGCCGCGCGTGCGCTCGGCACGCGAAGCCCCACCACGAGAAGAGGGAGCCGGCGCGTCGCGCCCGGCTCCCTCTCTCGTCATGGCATCCAGCCTACGTTGCGCTCAGCCTTTGAAACGGGGGAACGCGCCGCGACCGGCGAAGACCGCGGCGTCGCCGAGCTCTTCCTCGATGCGCAGCAGCTGGTTGTACTTCGCGACGCGTTCGCTGCGGGCGGGCGCGCCGGTCTTGATCTGGCCGGCGTTCACGGCGACGGCAAGGTCGGCGATCGTCGTGTCTTCGGTCTCACCCGAGCGGTGCGACAGCATCGAGCGGTAGCCGTTCTGCGTCGCGAGAGAGATGGCGTCGAGCGTCTCGGAGAGCGTGCCGATCTGGTTGACCTTCACCAGCAGCGCGTTGGCGATACCGAGGTCGATGCCCTTCTGCAGGCGCACCGGGTTCGTGACGAAGAGGTCGTCGCCGACGAGCTGCACCTTGTCGCCGATGGCGTCGGTGAGGTGCTTCCAGGCATCCCAGTCGTCCTCGGCGAGCGCGTCTTCGATCGTGACCACGGGGTAGTTCGCGACCAGGTCGGCGAAGTAGTCGGTGAGCTTCTCGGCCGACCAGGCCTTGCCCTCGACGGTGTAGACCCCGTCCTTGAAGAACTCGGTGGCGGCGACGTCGAGGCCCACCCCGATGTCCTTGCCGGGCGTGAAGCCGGCCTTCTCGATCGCCTTGATCAGGAAGTCGAGGCCCTCGCGGTTGCTCGGCAGGTCGGGCGCGAATCCGCCCTCATCGCCGAGGCCCGTGTTGAAGCCGGCGGCCTTCAGCTCGCCCTTGAGGACGTGGTAGACCTCGGTGCCCCAGCGCAGCGACTCGGCGTACGTCTCAGCGCCGATCGGCGCGAGGAAGTACTCCTGGAAGTCGATGCCGTTGTCGGCGTGCTCGCCGCCGTTGATGACGTTGAACAGCGGAACGGGCAGCACGTGCGCGTTGGGGCCGCCGAGGTAGCGGAACAGGGGCAGGTCGGCCGCGTCGGCGGCGGCCTTCGCGACTGCGAGCGACACGCCGAGGATGGCGTTCGCACCGCAGCGCGACTTGTTCTCGGTGCCGTCCGTCGAGATGAGGATCTCGTCGATGATGCGCTGCTCGCTGGCATCCACGCCTTCGATCGCAGGCCCCAGCTCGTCGACGACCGCGTTCACGGCCTTCAGGACGCCCTTGCCGCCGTAGCGGCTCTTGTCGCCGTCACGCAGCTCGTACGCCTCGAAGGCGCCGGTGGATGCGCCGGAAGGGACGGCCGCACGCTGGACGATGCCGTCGTCGAGCAGCACCTCCACTTCGACGGTCGGGTTGCCACGCGAATCCAAGATCTCGCGTGCGCCTACAGCCTCGATCAGTGCCACAGGGGACTCCTTGTTTGTGGAAGGTGAATCGCGGAGCGTCGTCGGTCCGCTTTCGAGCATAGTGATGCGGATGCCTCTGCCGCAGGGGATCTCACCGGAACAATGTGAACGTTGGTGATCAGACGACCAGGGCGAGAGCGATGCCGTCCCAGCCCTTGGCATCGAGCGTCTGCAGCGCCGTCGCCTCGAAGCGCGGATCGTCTCGGAGCATCGCGAGACCGGCCCGCACCCCGGCGACCTGGGCGCTGTCGTCGTGCTGGTCGGCGATGCGGCCGCCGCGCACGACGTTGTCGACGATGACGAGCGCGCCCGGGCGCGCGAGGCGCGCGGCCCAGTCGAGGTAGAGAGTGTTCGATTCCTTGTCGGCGTCGATGAACACGAGATCGAACGGCTCGGCGCCGCCGTCCGCGATCGGGTCTGCCAGCGTGGGCAGCACGTCGGCGCCCCGGCCGACGTGGATCTCGACCCGGTCACCGACGCCGGCGCGATCGATGCTGGCCCGGGCGATCGCCGCGTGGGCGGGCTCGGCCTCGATCGTCACGACGCGACCGTCGCCGGGGATGCCTCGCGCCAGCCAGATCGTCGAATACCCGCCGAGTGTGCCGATCTCGAGCACGCGACGCGCGCCGATCGCCCGCGCGAGCAGGTGCAGCAGCTTGCCGCCCGTGGGCGCGACCTCGATGGCAGGCATGCCCGCGACGCGCTGGTCGTCGACTGCCGCGTCGAGGGCTGCGTCGCGGCCCACGAGCGTGTCGACGAGGTACCGGTCGACGGCGGCGACGTTCTGCACATTCGGGTCGGGCGTCAGCTCTGGCACATCGCCAGCCAACCGCGCCCCGGGGTTCGCGTCAACGGGTGGGCGGGTGGTGTGAGGCGAATGCGCCGCAGCTGAGCTCCGCGGGTCCGCCGAGATCGGTGGGGTGGCGTGCGCGCTCGTTGCGAAAGCAGGCTGAATCGACGCGGCGCGAGCCGTGGACGCCCGGGGAGTACGATTCGCCCTGCTTTCGCGACGGCGCACAGCGGGACGCGGCGATTGTTCGTCAGCGCAGGCCGTCGACGACCGCCGCGATGCGGCGCTCGCGCGTCGCCGCCTGCTTCGCCTCGACGATGCCGCGCACGTGCTCCTTGCGGCGAGATGGGGCGAGGCCGTCGAAGGCCGCACGCAGGCCCGCGGCCTTCAGCGCGGCCGCCAGATCATCGGGGACGGGCGTCTCACGCTCCTCGGCATCCAGCTCGATCTCCGCATCGACGGTGTCGCCGATCTCGACGCCAAGCTCGACACGGGCAGCCTTCGACATGCCGATGAGGTTCTTGCCGCCCATCACCCCGAGACGCAGTCGCGCCTCGCGGTCGCCGATGCGCACCCGCACCGCGGCGCGCTTTCCCCCGCCGAGCTCGGCGACCTGCTCGTCGGTGAGCTCGATCGCGGTGGCGGGGCCGTTCTTGGGCAGAGTGGTGCGGATGCGCAGGGTCATGCCAGCATCCTGACGCGCGGCCGCCTCATGCACCAGGCCCCGCGCCGACCGTCGTCACAGCTCGCGAAGCCCCGCCTCGGCGAGCGCGGCGACGATCTCGGGCACGAGCACCTCAGCCGTGCGTCGGTAGCCGAGCGCACTGGGATGGAAGCGGTCGAGGCTGAACATGTCGTCGGGATTCTCGACGAACATCGGCCCGACCGCGCGTCGAAGCGACACGACGCGCGCGCCGGAGCGGCGCGCGGCGATCGCCTGCGCGTGCGCGAGCTGGCGGGATGCCTGGCCGCCGATGCTCCGCAGTGGCTGCGGCACCGGGCGCAGCGCGCCGAGATCGGGGCACGTTCCCACCACGACCGCCGTTCCCCGCGCTCGCAGGCGTCGTACCGCGTCTTCGAGGTGCCCGGCCGCCGTCGACGCCGGCGTGCGGTGCGTCACGTCGTTGCCGCCGACGATGATCACCGCGGCATCCGGTCGGTACGTCTCGGGCAGACGATCGAGCTGACGAGCAAGGTCCCGCGACTCGGCTCCGACCACCGCCACGGTCCGCAGGTGCACGGGGCGGCGCAGGAAAGCCGCGATCTCCTTCGCCAGCCGCGCCCCCAGCACGTCCTTGGGGCGCTCCGCGCCGAGCCCGGCCGCGATCGAGTCACCCACCACCAGCAGCTCGACCGGCGCGCCCGCCAGCTTCGAGCGCCACACCCTGTCGGCGTTGAGTGCGATCTCACCGAGCGGCTTGCCGATGCGACGCCGAGCGACGTCGGCCTGCCGCATCAGCACGCTCCGCGTGACGAGCGCCGTGACGGCCATCGTGGCCGTGATCGCGGCGGCCACCGCCCCGACCGCGCGACACGGCGAGGCACGGCGACGCGGCGCTTGCCGGCGGAAAGAACGCGAGGACACGGTGCGATGTAACCCCGGGCGGGTGAACGGGCGGTGACCGGCGCGACGGGGCGACCGGGCACTCGCGCTCGGCGCAGGCCGCGGCTCAGTCCAGCGGCTTGATCTGCAGGTCGCCCGCGGTCTGCCCCGCACCGACGCTGGCGAACGACGTGTAGCCATCGGCGGCGGCACGCTCGAGGAGCGCCTTCAGGTTCTTCGGTCGCTGCTCGAGGCGCACCCGGGCGCCGCCTGCCACCAGCGCGGCCTTCACCGCGACGAGCTCGGCGACGGGCAGATCGCGGTCGTGCACGAGGACGATCGCCGATGCCGTGGCATCCTCGGTCGACTCGAGCAGATCGACGATGCGCTCGAACCCGATCGAGAAACCGACGGCCGGCACGTCCTGACCGAGGAAACGCCCGATCATGCCGTCGTAGCGCCCTCCGCCGCCGAGCGAGTAGTCGACGCTGGGGTGCGCCAACTCGAAGATCGTCCCCGTGTAGTAGCCCATGCCGCGCACGAGGAACGGGTCGAAGACCAGCGGGATGCCGCTGACTCCCGACTCACTGCCGGCGGCGGCACGCGCCGCGCCGACGGCCTCACCGATCGCCACGAGGTGCGCGACGATCGCGTCCGGAGCACCCTCGGGCAGCGCCTTGCGGATCTGCCCCTCACCATAGGGGCGATACTCGCGGGTCTGCGGGCGCAGCAGGAACTTCTCGAACGCGTCGACGGCGGCCGCCCCGGGTCCCCCGCCGCCCGGTCCCTGAGCCTGTCCGTCCGGTCCCTGAGCCTGTCGAAGGGTCGTCACGACACCCGCAGGGCCGATCTTGTCGAGCTTGTCGATCGTGATGAGCACTCCCGGACGCTCTTCGGCGGTGAAGCCGAAAGAGTCGAGCATCCAGTCGAGGGCTCGGCGGTCGTTGATGCGGATCGATCCGCCCTCGAGGCCGAGCGCATCGAGGGTGTCGAGGCTCGCGGTGAGCAACTCGGCCTCGGCGCGGCCGGTGGCATCGCCGATGATGTCGATGTCGCACTGCACGAACTGGCGGTACCGCCCCTTCTGCGGGCGCTCGGCGCGCCAGACCGGAGCCATCTGGATCGACCGGAAGACCGCCCCCAGCTCGGCGCGATGCGTGGCGTAGAACCGTGCGAGCGGCACGGTCAGGTCGTAGCGCAGACCCAGGTCGCTCAGTGCCCGAGTGTCGACACCGGCGGGGTCTGCCGCCGCCGCGACGATGGCCTCGGCATCCAGCCCGCGCTTGAGCACGGTGAAGGCGAGCTTCTCGTTGTCGCCGCCGATGCCCGCGTGCAGGCGGTCGTAGTCCTCCATGACGGGGGTCTCGATCTCGTCGAACCCGTGCGCGCGGTAGCGGTCACGGATGACGGCGAGCACGCGCTCGCGACGGGCCTTCTCGGCGGGGAGGAAGTCGCGCATGCCGCGCGGCGGGTTCACAGATGCCACGGCTCCAGTATTTCAGGTCGCGGGTCGCCTCCCCGAGCGCGCGCGGCGCCGGTCACGGGCGGGATGAGTGGGCTGGGGTCGGGGTGGGGCAGACGTGTGCGGCGGGGTCGGGTGCCCGAACTCCTCCAGATCTCGCGAGGGCAGGCGCGACACGCTGCGCTCGGGCCGTGCGGGGCTCGGATTGGAGGAGTTCGGGCTCGACAGTCAGAGACTCTCGGCCCCGCGCACGTCGTCCTCGAGGTGGCGGATGGCGCCGCGCAGGGCGCGCTCGGCATCCCAGCCGCGCAGGCGCGCGGCCTCGACGAGAACCAGGAGCGTCTCGCCCAACTCGGCCTCGGACCCGGGATGCGTCGCGCCCGCGCTCGCGGGCTCTGCCGCGCGGGTGACGCCGACGGCGGATGCCTTGCCGAGCAGCTTCTGGGCGAGGGCCAGCGACGGCATGTGCGGCGAGACGCCGTCGAGCACCGAGCGACGCGCGTGCTTCTCGGCTGCCTTCGCGGCGTTCCAGTGCACGAGCACCTCCTCCGGCGTGGTCGCCACAGCGTCGGCGAAGACATGCGGATGCCGGCGCACCATCTTCTCGACGAGTCCCGCGGCCACGTCGTCGATGTCGAACGGGTCGTCCGGATCCTGCGCCGCGATCGCGGAGTGGAAGAGCACCTGCCAGAGCAGGTCGCCGAGCTCTTCGCGCAGGTCGGCGCGGGTGCCGACCTCGACCGCGTCGATCAGCTCGGCGGATTCCTCGACAAGATACGGCACGAGATCGTCGTGCGTGATCTGCTGCGACCACACGCACCGCTCGCGCACGGCGCGCATCGTCTCCGCCGCCTCACGGAGCGGATCGACAGCGCTGACCGGATCGACACCGCGAAGCCGATCGGATGCCGGGGCGCTCACGCCGCTCGGGTCGTTCACGCCGTTCGGGGCGCTCACATCGCTCGGGTCGTTCACGCCGTTCGAGGCGCTCACGGCGTCGGGATCGCTGCGGTCGCGGGGGCCGCTCGTCGGTGATGCCATGCCCGCCACGATACGAGGATCCCGGCCAGAACGAGCGAGATCGCCGATCCGCCGAGCACGCCGAGCGTCGCCTCGTCGCGGACCAGTGCGTCGCTCGCGAACGCGAGTTCGCTCAGCAACAGCGACACGGTGAAGCCGATGCCGCCCAGCGCCCCCGCCGCGAGGAGGTCTCCGGCGGCGAGCGGCGCGACACCCGGCTGGCGGAACAGCCGCTGCGCGAGCGCTCCGGCGAGGGAGATGCCGATCAGCTTGCCGAGCGGCAGCGCGAGCAGCACCCCCCAGAATGCGGGCGAGAGCTCGCTCGGCGCCACCGAGGGGATGATCACGAGCGCGGCCGAGAGCGCGAACAGCGGCAGCACGAGCCCGTTCACCCAGGGCTCGATCGCGTGTCGCGTGCGCAGCGCAGGACGCTGCGCCATGACGAGACCGAGCGCGACGCCGGCGATCGTCGCGTGCACGCCCGATTCGTACACGGCGTACCAGGTGCCGATCGCCGAGAGCACCAGCCCGACGATCGCGACGCCGCGGGCACGAGTGTCGAGCAGGCGGCTGCAGAGGGCGAAGACGACGAGCAGAGCGATCGCCAGCAGCAGCATGCCGAAATCGACATCAGACGTGAACAAGACGGCGATGAACAGGATGCCGACGATGTCATCCAGAATCGCGAGCGCGAGCAGGAACACCCGCACCGCCGGCGGCAGTCCGCGCCCGAAGACGGCCAGCACCCCGAGCGCGAACGCGATGTCGGTCGCCGTGGGGATCGGCCAGCCCGCTGCGACGTCACCGGAGTTCGCGATCGCGAGGTAGACCGCGATCGGCACGACGACGCCGCCCGCCGCGGCGATCGCCGGCTGCACGGCGCGCCGCCACGACGCCAGCTGTCCGTTCGTGAGCTCGTCCCGCAGCTCGACCGCCGCGACGAAGAAGAAGATCGCGAGCAGGCCGTCCTGAATCCAATGGCCGACCGAGAGCTCGAACACGCCCGGGATGCCGAGGTGGGCATCTTTCACCGCGAAGGCGGCAGAGGAGGCCGGCGTATTCGCCAGGATCAGCCCCAGCACGGCGGCGATCAGCAGGAGAAGCGCGGGAAAACGGGCGGAGCGAAACAGCGACATACGTCTGCCTTCGGGGTCGCGGACATGGACGCCGACCAGACTTCCCGGCACACCCGGCATCCATCGTAACGCGTGACAAACACGAAACACCGGGCCGATACCGTGGAGGAATGCGCGAACTCACCCGCACCGAAGCCATTGATCTCGTCGGACGCGGCGAAGCCGAGCAAGAACTGCCCGAACGCATGCGCGCCGACGTGCGCATGCTCGGTGCACTGCTCGGGCGGGTCCTCCGCGAAAGCGGGTCGCCCGGCCTGTTCGAGGATGTCGAACGCTTGCGCCTGGCCACCATCGCGGCCTACACCGACGACTCGCCCGAGGCGTTCGAGCGCGCCGCCGCCGTCGCCGAATCGTTCTCGATCGAGCGCGCCGACGAGGTCGCGCGCGCGTTCACCGTGTACTTCCACCTCGTGAACCTCGCCGAGGAGCACCAGCGCGTGCGCGTGCTGCGCGAGCGCGACGGGCGCCCCGAGCGCGAAGAGGCGGCCGACTCGGTCGCGGCCGCGTTCGTCAGCCTCGCCGCCGAGGTGGGCGACGACACGGCGCTGCGCCGGCTGCAGTCGCTGCGCTTCCACCCGGTGTTCACGGCGCACCCGACCGAGGCACGTCGGCGCGCGGTCTCGACGAGCATCCGCCGCCTGGTCACGCTGCTGAGCGAGTACGACGAGTCGTTGCGCGGCGGGGCCGATCAGCGCCGAGCCGAGCGCCGCATGCTCGAAGAGATCGACACGCTCTGGCGCACCGCCCCGCTGCGCGCCGAGAAGCCGACCCCCGTCGACGAGGTCCGCGCCATCATGGCCGTGTTCGACGAGACGCTCTACACCGCCGTGCCGCACGTGTACCGCCGCGTCGACGATGCGCTGCAGGGCCCGGCCGCGGGAAACCGCGCGCCGATCGTGCGCCCGTTCGTGCGCCTCGGCACGTGGGTGGGCGGCGACCGCGACGGCAACCCGTTCGTCACGGCATCCATCACCAAGAAGGCGGCCGGCATCGCCGCCGAGCACATCCTGCTCGGCCTCGAGAACTCCGCGAACCGCATCGCGAACACGCTGACCCTGGCATCCGAGACCACTCCCCCGAGCGGCGACCTCGAGGCGCTGCTGCAGCGCCTCGTCGCCGCCGACGAGGAGGGCGCCGCCGATGCCACGAAGCGCGCCGGAAACGAACCGCACAAGCGCGCGATGCTGCTGATCCGGCGCCGCGTCACCGCGACGCGCCACCGCGACGCCGACCTCGCCTACCGCGAGCCGAGCCAGCTGCTGGCCGACCTGAAGATCGTGCAGGACTCGCTCGTCGCGGCCCGCGCGCCGCGACAGGCCTACGGCCACCTGCAGCAGCTGCTCTGGCAGGTCGAGACCTTCGGCTTCCACCTGGCCGAGCTCGAGGTGCGCCAGCACTCCGCCGTGCACGCGAAGGTGCTCGCCGAATGCGAGGCACGCGCCGGTTCGGCATCACCCGAGCCCCTCAGCGCCCAGGCCGAAGAGGTCCTCGAAGTCTTCCGCACGATCGCGCAGATCCAGCACCGCTACGGGCCGGATGCCGCGGGGCGCTACATCGTCTCGTTCACGCAGTCGGCCGCAGACCTCGCGAACGTGCACACGCTCGCCCGCTTCGCCGTCGGGCCGGGCGCAACGCCCCCCGTGCTCGACGTGATCCCGCTCTTCGAGACGTTCGCCGACCTGCAGGCCGCGCCCGGGATCATGGCCGAGATCGTCGACCACCCCGATTTCGCCGCCCGGTTGGATGCCACGGACCGCCACCTCGAGGTCATGCTCGGCTACTCCGACTCGTCGAAGGACGTCGGTCCGGTCGCGGCGAACCTCGCACTGTACGAGGCGCAGGCGCTGATCGCCGCCTGGGCGCGAGAATCCGGCATCTACCTCACGCTGTTCCACGGTCGCGGCGGCGCGCTCGGACGCGGCGGCGGGCCGGCCAACTCGGCGATTCTCGCGCAGCCGCCGCATTCGGTCGACGGCCGGTTCAAGCTCACCGAGCAGGGCGAGGTCATCTTCGCGCGCTACGGCGACCCGAACATCGCGATGCGCCACATCGATCAGGTCGCGGCGGCGGTGCTGCTGGCATCCGCCCCCTCGATCGAGAAGCGCAACAGCGATGCGGCCGCGCGGTACGCCGGTGTCGCGGCGACGATGGACAGCGCTTCGCGGGAGCGCTTCTTCTCACTCGTGAAGGCCGAGGGCTTCGCGCAGTGGTTCGCGACGGTGACGCCCATGGAAGAGATCGGCCTGCTCGCGCTCGGGTCGCGCCCCGCGCGACGCGGCCTGTCGGTGGAGTCGCTGGAAGACCTGCGGGCGATCCCGTGGGTGTTCGCGTGGTCGCAGGCGCGCATCAACCTGGCCGGCTGGTTCGGGCTGGGTGCGGCCCTCGATGCCGTCGGCGACCTCGAGCTGCTGCAGCGGGCGTACGAAGAGTGGCCCCTGTTCCGCACGGTGATCGACAACGTGGGCATGAGCCTGGCGAAGGCCGATGACCGCATCGCGCGGCAGTACCTCGACCTCGGCGATCGCGCGGATCTCGCCGACCTTGTCGCCGACGAGATGGCGCTCACGCGCCGTTGGGTCGTCGCCATCGCGGGCGGCGACGAGCTGCTCGCCAACAAGCCGGTGCTGCAGCGCGCCGTCAAGATGCGCAGCCCGTACGTCGACGCGCTGTCGCTGCTGCAGCTGCGCGCGCTGCGGACGCTCCGCACCGGCGAGGTCGCGGAAGCCGACCTGCCGCAGTGGCAGCGTCTGCTGCTGCTGTCGGTCTCGGGAGTCTCGGCCGGCCTGCAGAACACGGGGTGACGCGGGGGCGACCGCACGCCGTGGCCGCGCCCAGGCATCCGCATCATAAGCTGTCGCCCGCCGCGGGGGCATCCGCAGCGTGAGCCGTCGCGTTCGTGGTGAGACACAGTGCGTCGCGCTGTGGTTCGGCGGCGCGACGGTGGTTCGCGACAGCGCGCGCAGACGGCGTGGCCCGGCCCGTCGGCATCGGGCGGGCTGAGCCGCCATGATGGGGCGGTGACCTTTTCGCTGCTCGGTCGAGACGACACCGGCGACTTCGGCGTCGCAACCGCGACGTGTACCCCGGATGTCGGCGCCATCGTCCCGGCGGTACGCGCTGGAGTCGGCGCCGTCGCCTCGCAGGCGTGGACGAACTCGGCCCTGCGCGCGATCGCGCTCGATTCCTTGGCCGACGGCGCCGACGCGCCCGCAGCGCTGCGCGCGGCCGAGCTCGCCGACGACGACTTCACCATCCGCCAACTCGGTGTGCTGGGCGCATCGAGCGCGGCCGCCCACACCGGCACGGGAACGTCGGCGTGGGCCGGCGCGCGCGAGGGGCGCGACTGCCTTGCCGTGGGGAACCTGCTCGTGGGATCGGGGGTGGTGGATGCCATGGTCGAGGCCTTCGAGACGGCCCCTGGCACACTCGCCGAACGCCTCGTCGCAGGGTTGCTCGCCGGCGACGCCGCCGGCGGCGACCGCCGGGTGCGTCAGAGCGCCGCCGTGCTGGTCGCCGGGCCCGCAGGGG
>JASCPF010000039.1 GCA_029959325.1 Microbacteriaceae bacterium PS02068 | reverse complement strand
CGCTCGGCGCGTCCGGCGCGCCCGGTGCGCCCGGCCGCGGCGCGCCCGCCGTTGCAACGCGACAGGGACTGCGCCGTGACCGGCGTTTCGGCGGGGATCGCTCGTCACCTCGGCGCCCCGGTCGTCGCGGTGCGCGCGCTCTTCGTCGTGCTCTCGCTGTTCCTCGGCGCCGGCGTGCTCCTCTATCTGTGGTGCTGGGCGTTCATGCCCTGGGCTCCAGGAGAACGGGCACCGAGTCGCGCGCTGCCGGTGGCGTGGATCCTGGTCGGGCTCGCCGTGGTGTTCCTCGCCATCGCCCTCGTCGGCCTGAACGAGTACGAGAACTGGGGATGGGCGCCGCTCGCGGCGCCGCGCATCATCGGCGGGTTCGTGCTCTGCATCGCCTGCGCCGTGGCCTCCGGTCTGTGGGCCGGTTTCATCGACCGGCGCGACCCGGCCCGCGGCCCGCGCAGCGCCTTCTGGACGCGCCTCGCCGCCGTCGCCGTGCTCGTGGTGGTGCTGGTCGAGGCCGTCGCCGCCGGTGGGAACGGGTTCGATCGGCTGATCAGCGTGCTCGCGCCGACCGTCGCGATCGCGCTCGTGCTCTCGCCCGCGCTGATCCAGCGGTTCCGCGAGCTCTCGGGCGAACGCATCACGCGCATCCGCGAAGAGCAGCGATCCGAGATGGCCGCGCATCTGCACGACTCGGTGCTGCAGACGCTCGCCCTCATCCAGAACCGTGCCGGCGCCTCGAGCGAGGCCGCGCGCCTCGCCCGCGCGCAGGAGCGCGAGCTGCGCGCGTGGCTGTACGACGGCGACCAGCCGGCCGACAGCGATCTGCCGACCGACCTGCGCGACTACGCCGGCGCGCTCGAGCTCGACTATCCCGTGCGCATCGACGTCGTCTCGGCGGGGCTGTCGACCGAGCGCGCGAGCGGCGAGCTCGCCGCCGCCGCGCGCGAGGCGATGCTCAACGCCGCGCGGCACGCCGGCGGTGAGGTGTCGGTGTACATCGAGGGCGGCGCGACCGGCGTCGATGTCTTCGTCCGCGACCGCGGCGCCGGGTTCGCGCTCGACGACGTGCCCGCCGACCGCCTCGGCATCCGTCAGTCTGTCGTCGGGCGCATGCGCCGCGTCGGTGGCAACGCGACCGTCCGCTCGACCGAGGCGGGCACCGAGGTGCACCTGCGCTTCACGCACGTTCCAGAGGCGCAGTCGCACCCGCACCGGGAAGGGACTGACCGTGGCTGAGCCCCTGCGCGTCGTGATCGTCGACGACCACTCGATCTTCCGCTCGGGCCTGCGCAGCGATCTCACGGGCGACGTGACGGTCGTGGCCGAGGCATCCGACGTTCCGTCTGCGATCGCCGCCATCGCGGCATCGCGCCCCGACGTCGTGCTGCTCGACGTGCATCTGCCGGGCGGCTCGGGGCAGGACGCCACGGGCGGCGAAGAGGTCATTCGCGGCAGCGCCGGCGTGCCGACCCGGTTCCTCGCGCTGAGCGTGTCGGATGCCGCCGAAGACGTCGTCCGCGTGATCCGCGCCGGCGCGCGCGGCTACATCACGAAGGGGTCGTCGGGCGTCGAGGTCAGCCGGGCCGTGCATGCCGTGGCCGGCGGCGACGCCGTGTTCTCGCCGCGGCTCGCGGGGTTCGTGCTGGATGCCTTCGGCGCGGTCGCGGGTGAGACGGCCTCGACGGGCGACGAGCTCGACCGCCTGTCGGCACGCGAGCAGGAGGTCATGCGCCTCATCGCCCGCGGCTACGCCTACAAAGAGGTCGCGTCCGAGCTGTTCATCTCGATCAAGACCGTCGAGACGCATGTCTCTGCGGTGCTGCGCAAGCTGCAGCTATCGTCGCGTCACGAGCTCACCGCCTGGGCATCGGAGCGCCGCCTGCTGTGAGGGTGCGGGTGCGGGTGCACTGAGCTCCCCGGAGTGATCGGCATATCGGCATACCCTGTGATATGCTCAGGCATATGCGCACGACGATGATCATCAACGACGAGCTCTATCGCCAGGTCAAAGCGCGTGCGCTCGCCGAGGATCGCACCGTGACGTCGTTCGTCGAAGCCGCCCTGCGGGCGAGTCTGTCGGGCGCCAGCACGGGCTCGGGCGCCGTTGACGTTTCGCTCATGCCGCCCACCGGCGTCGGGGGAGAGGGCCCGCAATTCGACATGACATCGACCTCGCGGCTGCTCGAGGAACTCGACGGCGACCTGCCGTGGGACGAGCGCCACTGATGCTGCTCATGCCCGACGTGAACGTGCTGCTTCCTGCCTTTCGGGCAGACGACCCTCGACACTCACCGGCTCGGGGCTGGCTTGAGCGCGCGCTCACCGCTGACACGGTGGCGCTGACCCCTGCCGTCGCGACCGCGGTCGTCCGGGTGCTCACACACGTGCGCGCCTATCGCCCGCCCGACACCACCGACGATGCACTGGCACATGTGAGCGCCCTGCGCGCGCACCCTGCCGTGGTCGAGCTCGGACCGGGGCCGCGACACTGGGAGATCTTCAGCGACCTCTGCCGTACCGCCGATACCCGCGGAAACCTCGTCGCCGACGCTGCGCACGCGGCCGTCGCGATCGAGCACGCGGCGACGTGGGTCACGTTCGATCGCGACTTCGCGCGCTTCCCGGGCCTGCGCTGGCGGGTGCCGGCGGTGTGACGTCGGCGCGCTGACGTCGGCGCCCGCGCCTACACTCGAAGTGCCATGCCTGACCCCATCAAACCCGTCATCGTCGGTGCCTCGACCTCCCAGAACGCCCGTGCCGGGGCGCGTCCCGACGACGACCTGCTCGCCGGGCTGAACGAGCCTCAGCGCGCCGCGGTCACGTACCGCGGACCGGCCCTGCTGATCGTGGCCGGCGCCGGCTCGGGAAAGACGAGCGTGCTCACGCGGCGCATCGCCTCGCTGCTGCGATCGCGCGAGGCATGGCCGAGCCAGATCCTCGCCATCACGTTCACGAACAAGGCCGCCGGCGAGATGCGCGAGCGTGTGAAGGGGCTCATCGGCGATGTCGCGCAGGGCATGTGGATCTCGACGTTCCACTCCGCGTGCGTGCGCATCCTGCGCCGCGAGGCCGACCAGTTCGGCTTCACCAAGAACTTCACGATCTACGACTCGGGCGACTCGCGGGCGCTCGTCAAGCGCCTCGTCAAAGAGCACCAGGCCGACGCGTTCGGGCTCACTCCGGCATCCGTCCAGGGTCGCATCTCGAAGCTCAAGAACGAGCTGGCCGATGCCGAGTCGTTCGCCCGCACCGCGAATCTGAGCGACCCCGCCGAGCGCGTGTTCGTCGAGATCTTCGCCGACTACCAGCGCGCGCTGCAGCGGGCGAACGCGTTCGACTTCGACGACCTCATCGGGCAGACCGTCTACCTCTTCCGCGCCTTCCCGCACGTGGCCGACGTGTATCGCAAGCGCTTCCGGCACATCCTCGTCGACGAGTATCAGGACACGAACCACGCGCAGTACGCGCTGATCCACGAGCTCACGCGGGCGCCCGGGTCCGACCCCTCGGCGCACGACAGCGGGATGATGATCTTCGATGCCCCCACGGAAGAGCCGGCGTCGCTCACGGTGGTCGGCGACTCGGATCAGTCGATCTACGCGTTCCGCGGCGCCGACATCCGCAACATCACCGAGTTCGAGCGCGACTATCCGGGCGCCAAGGTCGTGCTGCTCGAGCAGAACTACCGCTCGACGCAGAACATCCTGAGCGCAGCCAACGCGGTCATCAGCAACAACTTCGACCGCAAGGACAAGAAGCTCTGGACCGACGTCGGCGCGGGCGATGCCATCGTCGGGTTCACCGGCTACTCGCAGCACGACGAGGCGCAGTTCGTCGCCGACGAGGTCGAAGCGCTGCATCGGAAGGGCGTGCCGTACAGCGAGATGGCGGTGTTCTACCGCACCAACTCGCAGTCGCGCGCACTGGAAGAGATCTTCATCCGCTCCGCCGTGCCGTACAAGATCATGGGCGGCACGAAGTTCTACGAGCGAGCCGAGATCAAGGATGCCTTCGCCTACCTCATCGCCGTCGCGAACCCCGCCGACGAGATGAGCGTGCGGCGCATCCTCAACCGGCCCCGTCGCGGCATCGGCGACGTCACCGAGACCTCCATCGCCCGGTACGCGGCGGAGGAGGGCATCACGTTCCGCGACGCGCTCGCGAACGCCTCTGCGCTCGGGGTAGGGCCCAAGATCCAGCAGGCGATCGCGCAGCTCGACGCGGTGCTCGTCGAGGCATCCGCCATCATGTTGCCCCCCTCGGGCGAGGTCGCACCGTCGACCTCGGTCACCGAGGGTCTGAACGTGCTGCTGAACAAGTCGGGCTACCTCGATGCGCTGCGGCGCTCGAAGGACCCGCAGGACGAAGCCCGCGTCGAGAACCTCGACGAGCTCGTCGCCGTGACCCGCGAGTTCGCCCGCAACAACCCCGAGGGCACGGTGCTCGACTTCCTGACCGAGGCGGCGCTCGTGTCGGATGCCGACGACCTCGACGACGCGTCGGGTTCGGTCTCGCTCATGACGATGCACACCGCGAAGGGTCTCGAATACGACGCCGTGTTCGTCACCGGCGTCGAGGAAGATCTGATCCCGCACCGGATCTCGGCGGGTGAGCCGGGCGGCCCGCAGGAGGAGCGGCGCCTGTTCTACGTCGCGCTGACGCGCGCCCGCAAGAAGCTGCACCTCTCGCTCGCGATGACCCGCGCCCAGTTCGGCGAGGTGTCGGCCGCGATGCCCAGCCGATTCCTGCAGGAGATCCCGCACGACCTGATCGACTGGCGGCAGTCGCCGGGTGACGTGAACTCCCGCGGCGGCATGCAGTCGCGCGCGCTGAACGGTCGGGGTTCCGGGCGTGGCGGCCCTTCGACAGGCTCAGGGACCGGTTGGGGCTCAGGGACCGGGCGGGGTGGCGGGTCGCGGTATGGCGACGACCTCGTGCCGTTGCCGAAGCGCGAGCGGCCGGCGGGCGACATCACCAAGTTCGCCAATCGCATTCCGGCGAAGGTGCGCGACAACGGCGATCTCGAACTCGCCCCGGGCGATCGCATCCGCCACGACGACTTCGGCGAGGGTCGCGTGGACATGGTGACGGGCGAGGGCGCGAAGCGCGTCGCGCACGTGCGCTTCGACACTGCGGGGCCGAAGAAGCTGCTGATCAAGATCGCACCCATCGCCAAGCTCTGACGCCGCGTCGCACGTCGCCGGCGGCGGGCTACGCTCGTTCGCATGGCTCTGTTCTCGCGTCGCGACAAAGGCGACGACCGCACTCCCGCACCCGTCACCGCCGCCGAGGTCGCTGACGAGGCGCTCGAGGGCGGGGCATCCCAGGGCGCCACCGCCGCCGAGGTCACCGCACCCAGCGAGCCGGTGCCGCACGTCGGAATCTCGGTGAGCACGTTCGGCCAGGGCGCGGAGAGTGCTCGACCCGTCGAGGCGCCCGCGCCCGAGCCGGCGCGAACACCGCGCCCGCCGGCCACGGCGCCCGCGCCGACCCAGACGCTGCCGGGCGTTCCCGACAACACTCTGCTGCAGGCCGCCCTGCGCGCGCTGCCCGAGAAGCCGCAGAGCGCCGACGTCATGAACGTCATGCGCCAGGCGCTGCAGGGCCCGCTCTACGCCCGAGCCCAGGGGGATGCCCAGGCGCTCATCGCCGCGGGAGAGGGCCTCAACCTCGCGATCACCACCCACGAGGACAAGCGCTTCCTGCTGGTGTTCAGCGGTGGCACGCAGGTGCAGGCGAGCGCCCGCGCTGAGGCCGCGGAAGGCGCGGAAGGCACGTCGGCGATCGGACAGCCCGCGCACGTCATTCTGCGGACCGCCGTCGACTCGGGCTACGACGGCGTCTACTTCGACCACGCCGACGAAGGCGCCCGCCTCGTCGTGCCGATCGAGCTCGTCACGAAGGCGCTCGACGAGGGGGCGCCTGCCCCGTTCGAGCTCAAGAACCTGCTGGCCGCCGAGCGCAGCGACGCGACGCCCGCCGCGATCGCCGAGGCGCTCACGCGCGTGCCGGTCTGGGTGGCCGCAGGCATGGATGCCGCGGGCCAGGTCGGCCTCGCCGAGGCGCGCGGCGAGGGGCGCCGCCTGCTCGAGATCTACTCGCACCCCCTCGAGGTCATCGTGATGGGGCGCGGCGATCGCCCCCTGCCGCTCACGCCCGAGCAGTTCGCGAAGACGCTGGCCTCGACCGCCGAGCTCACGGGCGTGGTGGTCGACGCCGGCGGCCCGTGGATTGAGCTCGACCGCGCCACCCTGGCGCCCGTGTTCGCCCTGGCCGGCTGAGCCGCGCCGTCGCGCCCCTGCGCCCCTGCGCGTGCGGCCTCGGCTGCGGGGCTGTCGCGCGTCGGTGCGCGCCCGTAGGGTCGGAGCCATGGCATCCGAGCGCATCACCCTCACCGTCGCAGGGCCTGACGGCGACCGAGAGGTCTCGCTGTCGAGTCCGAACCGCGTGATCTGGCCCGAGGTCGGCATCACGAAGCACGAGCTGGCCGAGTACGTGATCGCCGTCTCCGAGCCGTTCCTGCGCGCGAACGGGCATCGTCCCGTCTCGCTCGAGCGATTCCCCGACTCGGTGGATGGCGAGGCGTTCTTCTCCAAGAATCCGCCGAAGGGCTCGCCCGAGTATGTGCACCAGGTGATGTGCACGTACAACAGCGGGCGCCGGCATCCCCAGGTCGTCCTCGACGAAGCGTCCGCGATCGTCTGGGCGGTGCAGATGAACACGGTCGTCTTCCATCCCTGGGCCTCGCTCGCCGCTGACACCGACAACCCGGTCGAACTGCGCATCGACCTCGACCCGCAGCCAGGCACGAGTTTCGCCGACGCGGCGGCGGTCGCGCCGGCGCTGCGCGACGTGCTGCGCGAGGCAGGGCTCGAGCCGTGGCTGAAGACGAGCGGCAACCGGGGCATCCACGTGTTCTGCCCCATCGAACCCGCGCACGAGTTCCTCGATGTGCGTCACGCGGTCATCGCTGCAGGCCGCGAACTGGAGCGACGGATGCCGGAGAAGGTCACCATGAACTGGTGGAAGGAAGAGCGCGGCGAGCGCATCTTCATCGACTTCAACCAGGCCAACCGCGACCGCACGATGGCGGGCGCCTACAGCCCGCGGGCGCTCCCGACCGCGACCGTCGCGACGCCGATCACGTGGGACGAGCTCGCCGCCGGCGTCGATCCGGCCGCGTTCACGGTGCGCACGGTGCCGCAGCGCCTCGCCGACATCGGCGACCCGTGGGCTGACCTGCAGGCACGCCCGGGCCGCATCGACACCCTGCTGGAGTGGTGGCAGCGCGACCTCGATGCGGGGCTCGGCGAGCTGCCGTTCCCGCCCGAGTTCCCGAAGATGCCGGGCGAGCCGCCGCGCGTGCAGCCGAGCCGGGCCAAGAAGCCCGACGCCTGATCAGGCCCGCGCCGCGCCGGCGTCGCGCTCGGCGATGGCGCCGATCGTCTCCCGCCGCTTCGGCCGGGCCCAGCGTGCCGGGGTCTGCGGGCCGTCCCAGACCTGCACGATGCCCCACGCCACGGCCGTGATCGGCACGGCGAGCACCGCGCCGACGATGCCCCCGATGACGCCGCCCGCGGTCAGGGCGACGAGGATCACGAACGCGTGCAGCTGCATCGAGCGGCCCATCAGCAGCGGCTGCAGGAGGTTGCCCTCGAGCTGATTGACGAGCACGACCACGCCGATCACGAGCAGCGCGACGACCCAGCCGTTCGCGACGAGCGCGACGAGGGCGGCGAGGATGCCGGCCACGGTCGCACCCACGATCGGGATGAACGCCAGCACGAACACGATCACGGCGAGCGGGAACGCGAGCGGCACCTGCAGGATCAGCAGGCCGATGAGGATGCCGATGGCATCCACCGCGGCGACGGCGGCGGTGCCGCGGACGTACGACCCGAGCACCTGCACCGTCTTGTCGCCGACGCGCACGGCGCGCTCGTAGTGCGCTCCCCGGAACGGGCGCAGCAGGAACTCCCACATCTGCGGCCCGTCCTTCAGGAAGAAGAACAGCATCGTGATGAGCAGCACGAGGCCTGTGACGAACGACGCGACGGCGCCGACCCCCGCGATGGCCCCCGAGCCGAACTGCGCGCTCGTGACGAAGTCGGTGAGCGAGGCCACCCACTCGTCGACCTGAGCCTTGTCGATCGAGAACGGCAGCGTGTGCACCCAGCCCATGAGATCGTCGAAGCCCTGCTGCGCCTGCGTGGACAGGTCGCCCCACTGATCGCGCACTGCCCAGACGATGAGCCACGAGATCAGGCCGAGCAGCACCACGATCGCGAGCAGCGCGAGCAGCGTCGCCGCGATCGACGGAACGCCGCGGCCACGCAGCCACGACATGACGGGAGCGAAGGCCGAGGCGAAGATGAGCGCCAGCACGAGCGGGATCGTCACGACGGTCAGGTTCGTGATGACCCAGATGATCGCGGATGCCAGGGCCACGACGATCATGATCTGCAGGGCGCGGATCGCGAGCACCCCGAGGCCGTCCGACCACAGCCGCCACGGCTCACCGGGCGTTTCGACCCGCACCAGCGCATTCGCGGTGTCGAGTCGGACGGTCTTCGGCTCGGATCGGAAAAGTCCCATCCGTCCACGCTAGACGATGGGCTCAGCGCGCGGGCAGCGACCACTCCCGTTCGGTCAGCACGCGCGAGACCGTCAGGCCGATCGCGAGGGCGACCACGACGAAGACCGCCGTGAAGCCGTTCTGGATCGCGGCGAGCGTGTCGCCCGAGATGACGCCGGTGATCGCGCGGTACGCCGCGGCGCCGGGCACCATGATCAGCACCGCGGGCACCGTGAGGGTCACGCGCGCGGCGCGCAGGCGGTGGCCGAACAGCGCGGCGCCGAGGCCGACCACGACGGCGGCGGCTGCCGCGGCGATCGGCGGGGTGGCCCCGGCATCCACCATCGCGAGCCTGCCGACGTTCGCGGCGGCACCCAGCACGGCCGCTGTGAGGGCGATCGCGGGCGGGGTGTCGAACAGCACGGCGAAGCCGAGCACGCCCACGAACCCCGCGACGAGTCGCACGACCGACAGGAACGGCTCGTCGAACAGCGGTGTCGCGGTCTGCGTGACCGTCGCGTGGAAGATCGTCGCCACGCCCCAGACGGCGGTGCCCGTGGCCAGCAGCACGAGGGTCGCGTAGACGACCCGCGAGACCCCGGCGTTGAGGTCGAGCCGGGCGAGATCGAGGGCGCCCGTCACGAGCGGGAAGCCGGGCACCAGGAAGAGGACGGCGCTCGTGACCGCGGCGTCGTGCTGGCCGCCGGGCAGGCCGACGGCGGCGAGCATCGCGGCGACAGCGAGGTAGACCAGCAGTGCGGTCATCGCGGCCGCGAAGACCACGAGGAACTCGTTGGTGCGCAGGCGCGCCAGGCGCATGCGCACGAACTGGCCGGCCCCGGCCGCGATGCCGACGGCCACGAACTCCTGCCAGCCGCCGTTGTTCAGCAGGGCGAAGGCGGCACAGGCGAGCGCCGCACCGAGCACCCGCAGCGTATCGGGGTAGCGGCGCGGGCGCGCCTCGACAGTGTCGAGTTCGCGCTGCAGCTGCGCGGCGGTGGTGCCCTGTTCGAGACCCGCCGTCAGCCGCTTCAGGTCGGTGAGCCGGTCGGCGTCGATCGCGACCCGCCGGATCTCGGCGACGCGCGTGCGGAACATCTGGCCGCGGCCCGTCGTCGCGACGATGTCGGTCATCCCCACGCGGGTATGCAGCGTGTCGACGCCGAGGGCGAGCGCGGCGCGCTCCATGCTGTCGCGCACGCGCGCCGATGACCCGCCGGCGCCGAGCATCAGGGCGCCGAGGCGCATCACGGCGTCGGTGCGGGCGATGAACTGCAGCGGCTCGAGGTGCAGCTCTTCGGTCGGGGTCGGCAGCGGGCTCGGCTCGGTGCCGGGGGACGGCTCGGATGCCTCGGACATGCCTAGATCCTGGCATCCGCCCGCTGCAGACGCACCCCGCGGCGCCGTGGTTATGCGGTGGACATGACCGTGGTTCGTGCCGTGGTTTATTCACGGCGCAGAGCGTCGGGTCGGTGCTGCGGGCGCCGCTACAGTCGGTCTCACGGAAGAGCGGCCAGCGGCCCCTTTCGCACCGCAGGCCCGCATGGCCGGCCGCCGCAGTCCGGCGCCGATGCGGGCCTGCGACGCGTGCAGCGGGCGGGCGTCGTCGTCAGTCGAGGACGTCGGCCAGATCGTAGGCGGCGACCTTCTCGAGCTGGTCGTACGTGCACGAGCGGGCGTGTCGGTCGGGGCGCCAGCGGTCGAACTGCACCGTGTGCCGGAACCGGCGGCCCTCGAGCTGGTCGTAGCGCACCTCGAGCACGCGCTCGGGGCGCAGCCTGACGAACGACGTGTCCTTGCCGGCGGCCGTGAACCGCGAGCGCTCGCCGTCGCCGTGCAGGGCCTCGCCCGAGGCATCCGTCTCGACGAGCGGTGCGAGCTCGTCGACCAATTCGAGGCGTCGCGCGTCGCTGAAGGCCGCGACGCCGCCGACCTGGTGCAGCGCCCCGGTCTCGTCGTAGAGGCCTACCAGCAGCGAGCCGACCCCCGCGCCGCTCTTGTGCACGCGATAGCCGAGCGCCACGACATCGGCCGTGCGCGCGTGCTTGATCTTGAGCATCGTGCGCTTGCCGGGTGCGTACGGCTGGGCGAGCGGCTTCGCGACGACGCCGTCGAGCCCCGCGCCCTCGAACTGGGCGAGCCAGCGCTCGGCGAGAGCGGGGTCGGTCGTCGTGCGCGTGAGGTGCACAGGATGGGGGATGCCCCGCAGCAGCTCTTCGAGCTCGGCGCGCCGGGCGGCGAACGGCTCGGGCTGCAGGTCGCGCTCGCCGCGGGCGAGCAGGTCGAACGCGATGAACTGCGCCGGGTCGGTGCGGCTCAGCAGCTGCACGCGCGAATCGGCCGGGTGGATGCGCTGCGAGAGCGCCTCCCACGACAGGCGGGCCGGCGCGCCCGGGGCGGGCGAGAGCGCGACGACGATCTCGCCGTCGATCAGGCACGGGCCGGGCAGCAGCTCGGCGAACGCCGCGACGAGCTCGGGGAAGTAGCGCGTGAGCGGTTTCGCGCCGCGTGAGCCGATCACGACGCCGCCGGGGCCCGTGCCGTCGTAGGCGATCAGGGCGCGGAATCCGTCCCACTTGGGTTCGAACGAGAGCCCGCCCGGCGTCTTCGCGGGGTCGGGGATCGCGGGCACGGCCTTGGCGAGCATCGGCGCGGGGATCTCGTACATCACCTCATCCTGTCGCCCGTGCCGCGCCGCCGCTACCGCGCCGGTTCGTCGAACGAAAAGGATGCCGATGAGACTGAGTGTCATGTAGAGTGGCTCGCAGTCTCACGCTGATCCACCAGAGGAGCCCGCCATGGCCACCGACTACACACCGCCCGTCGAGGACTACGCGTTCCTCTATGGCGAGGCGTTCGGCCTCGACATCGTCGCTCGGGCCACCGGCGGCGAGCTGACGGCCGACGACGCAGTCGACGTGATCGCGGGTGCGGGTGAGTTCGCGGCATCCGTCCTCGCCCCGCTGCAGAGCGTCGGCGACCGCGAGGGCGCGCGCCTCGAGAACGGCCAGGTGCACCTGCCCGACGGCTTCGCCGAGGCGTACGCCGCGTTCGTCGAGGCCGGCTGGGTCACCGCCGAGGCGCCCGCGTCGGCGGGCGGCGACGGGCTGCCCGGGTCGATCCGCGCGGGGCTCGGCGAGATCTGGAACGGATCGAACGCGGCCTTCGCGCTGTGCTGGCTGCTGACCGCCGGGCAGATCCACGCGCTGGATGCCGCGGCATCGGACGAGATCCGCGAGACCTATCTGAGCAAGCTCGTCAGCGGCGAGTGGACCGGCACCATGAACCTCACCGAGCCGGGCGCGGGCACCGACCTCGGCGCGATCCGCACGGTCGCGACGCCGCGCGGCGACGGCTCGTGGTCGATCAAGGGCCAGAAGATCTTCATCACGTGGGGCGACCACGACGTGGCCGACAACATCGTGCACCTCGTGCTCGCGCGCACGCCCGACGCCCCGGCGGGCGCGAAGGGCCTCTCGCTGTTCGTCGCGCCGAAGTTCCTCGTGAACGAGGACGGATCGCTCGGCGACCGCAACGGTGTCGAGACCGTCGCGATCGAGCACAAACTCGGCATCCACGGGTCGCCGACCTGCGTGCTGTCGTACGAAGACGCCACGGGCTACCTCGTCGGCGAGGTCGGCGGGGGGCTCGCCGGCATGTTCGTGATGATGAACTCGGCGCGCATCGGCATGGGCTTCCAGGCGACGGGCATCGCCGACCGGGCGCTGCAGCAGGCCGCCGCCTACGCCGCCGACCGGCACCAGGGGCGGGTTCTCGATCGCGAGGGGGATGCCCCGATCGCCGAGCACCCCGACGTGCGGCGCCTGCTGCTGTCGATGCGCAGCGAGGTCTTCGCGATGCGCGCGCTCGGCGTGTACGTCGCCGACCTGTTCGACCGCGCCGAAGCGTCCGGTGAGGCATCTGGCGAGGCGGATCTCGAGCGGATGGCCGAGTTCTTCGTGCCGATCCTCAAGGGGTGGGCGACCGAAGACGCCGTCGCGCTGACGAGTGAGGCGATCCAGGTGCACGGCGGCATGGGCTTCATCGAAGAGACCGGTGCCGCGCAGCACTATCGCGATGCACGCATCATGCCCATCTACGAGGGCACGACCGCGATCCAGTCCAATGACCTGATCGGCCGCAAGGTGATCCGCGACCAGGGCGCCACCGCCGAGGCGCTGTTCGCGCAGATCGATGAGACGGTCGCGGCCTTGCGAGCCGCGGTGGGCCACGACGGCGATGCCGCCGCTGTCGCCGGGCGCACCGCCGACCGGCTCGAGCGCGCCGTGGCATCCGCCCGCCGCGCGACGGCGGACCTGATCGGGTTCGCCGCGTCGCCGCGCGACGCCCACGCCGTGAGCGTGCCGTTCCTGATGCTGCTCGGGGTGCTCGCGGGAGCCTGGATGCACGGTCTCGCCGTCGTGGCCGTCGCCGCGCACGCGACTCCTGGGGATAAGGACGCCGAGCGGCTCACGTCGGCGGACTTCTACGGCGCACACCACCTGCCCCGTGTCCACGCATTGGCGGAGACGGTGGCCTCCGGCGAAACCGCCTGACTCCTCGCCCCCGTCCCCGCCCGCCCCCGCCCTGCCCCCGCCGCCGCCCTCGTTTCGGTGAGACCCGGTCTCCGCGCCCCCCGTTTCGGTGAGACCCGGTCTCCGCGCCGAGACCCGGGTTTTCGGCGCGGGGTCTCGGCGCCCGCAGCGGGTCTCATCCGCGCGACGCCGACGCCGGAGCGCGACGCCGGAGCGCGACGCCGAGGCCGGAGCGCGACGCCGGAGCGCGACGCCGTAGCCTGGTGCGGTGCCCGAGATCGCGTCCCACTCCCTCGCGGTGCCCGCCAGCGGCATCCGTCGCCTGTTCGAGATCGCGCTGGGTCTCGATGACGTGACGTTCCTGGCCGTCGGCGAGCCGGACGTTCCGGTCGCGCCGCACATCGCGGCGGCGGCGAAGGCCGCGTGGGATGCCGACGACACGAACTACACACACAACGCGGGCACGCCGGCGCTGCGACGGGCCTTCGCCGACCGGTTCGCGGCCGACTACGGCGTGGCAACCGACCCCGAGCGCGTCTGGGCGACGATCGGCGGCACCCAGGCGCTGCACCAGTCGCTCGGGCTGGTGCTCGACCCGGGTGACGAGGTGCTCGTACCCGATCCCGGGTACACGACCTTCTCGATGAGTCCGCGCATGCTCTCGGCGGTGCCCGTGCCGTACGCACTGCGCGACGAGGCGGGGTTCCAGCCCGAGGTCGACCGCCTCGACGCGCTCGTCACGCCGCGCACGCGCGCGGTCATCGTGAACTCACCGTCGAACCCGCTCGGCACCGTGCTCGACGACGATGCCGCACGGGGCATCCTGGCGTTCGCCCGTCGCCACGACCTGTGGGTCATCAGCGACGAGGTCTACGGCGCGTTCACCTGGGATCGCCCCCACGTCAGCCTGACCGCCCTCGATCATGCCGAGGGCGATGGCCGCGTGCTCGGTGCGTTCTCACTGTCGAAGACATATGCCATGACGGGCATCCGCGTCGGGTTCCTCGTCGCGCCGGCGGCGTGGGCGCCCCACCTCCGCAGCGCGCAGGAGGCGATGATCTCGTGCGTGAATGCGCCCGCGCAGCGCGCCGCGATCGCCGCGCTCACGAGCGATCAGTCCGATGTCGTCGCCGCGCGCGAGCACTACAGCGGCAACTTCGCCGCGGCGACCGAGATGCTGGATGCCCGGGGCATCCGCTACCTCGCCCCGGGCGGCGCGTTCTACCTCTGGATCGACATGCGCCATGCGACGGGCGGCGACGTGGCCGGCTGGGCCGAGGGCTTCCTGCGTGAGCACCGCGTCGCGGTGGCGCCCGGCTCGGCGTTCGGCGCCTCGGGTGAGGGGTGGATCCGCGTGTGCGTCGCCGCGTCGCGCGCCGATCTGCTGCACGGGATTTCGTTGCTGCCCGCACCCTGAAGCGCCCGCTGACTCAGCGGGCCGCTGCCTGATCCGGCTCGGCGCCGGTTTACAGCGCGTCGCGCAGGCGGCGGGCGACCTCGGCGGTCGGCATGCGGCGGGGGAAGGTCGCGACGACGATGTCGTCGGCGCGCGCGTCCTCCGCGTCGGGGTGCACGCCGAAGCGGTGCATCAGGCGGTCGTAGGCATCCCACAGCACTTGCTCTGACACGTCGTCGGTGCCGCGCAGCAGGCGTCGCAGCACGTGGTTGTGCACGGCGGTGACGGCGGCGGCGAAGGCGACGGCGTCGATCGGATCGAGGCCGGGCAGCGCCTCGCGCAGGTAGTCGTCGAAGAGGCGCTCGTACTGGAAGACCGTCACGATCTCGCGCTCGCGCAGCGCCGGCACCTGACGCACGACGGCGTAGCGCCGACGGGCGAGCTCGGGTTCCGCGGCGAAGTGCCGGAAGACCTCGACGGATGCCGCGCACGCGGCCGCCCACGGGTTGTCGCGCGGGTCGGGCCGGGTCTGGCTCAGGAACTCGCGCAGCTGCGCGAGCAGCACGTCGTGGTCGCTGAAGACGACATCGTCTTTGCCGCCGAACTGGCGGAAGAACGTCGAGCGCGAGACCCCGGCGGCCTGGGCGATCTGCTCGACCGAGGTCGCCTCGAATCCCTGCGCGGCGAACAGGTCGAGCGCCGCGGCGACGACGGCGTTGCGGGCGGAGGTGGGAGTGCCTGACTCCCGAGCGGCATCGGTCATAACGGGGCCAGCCTAGTTGCCGATGCGCCGCCGAGCCGCAGAACGCGGCCGGTCGGCCGCATACAGACGTGCGTATTAGGCTGGGGGATTGGTCGATCTCTCGACATCGAGAGATCCCCGGACCTCACACCCACAGACGCCCAGCGGAGGATTGCGCGTGGATCTCTACGAATACCAGGCACGTGACCTGTTCGAGAAGTACGAGGTGCCGGTGCTCGCCGGCATCATCGCCGACACCCCCGAGGAGGCGAAGGCGGCCGCAGAGAAGCTCGGCGGTGTCGTCGTCGTGAAGGCTCAGGTGAAAGTGGGCGGCCGCGGCAAGGCCGGCGGTGTCAAGGTCGCGAAGACCCCCGACGACGCCTACGAGGCCGCGAAGGCGATCCTCGGCCTCGACATCAAGGGCCACGTCGTCAAGCGCGTGATGGTCGCGGCGGGTGCGCAGATCGAGAAGGAGTTCTACTTCTCGGTGCTGCTGGACCGCTCGAACCGCTCGTACCTGTCGCTGTGCAGCGTCGAGGGCGGCATGGAGATCGAGGAGCTCGCCGTCGAGCGTCCCGACGCCCTCGCCAAGATCGAGGTCGATCCGCTGACCGGCATCGATGCCGCGAAGGCGCTCGAGATCGCCAAGGCCGGCGGCTTCGACGACGAGCTGGCCCCCAAGGTCGCCGACGTCTTCGTCAAGCTCTACAACGTCTACACCGGCGAGGGCGCGACCCTCGTCGAGGTGAACCCGCTGATTCAGGATGCCTCCGGCAACATCCTCGCCCTCGACGGCAAGGTCTCGCTCGACGACAACGCGAGCGAGGTGCGCCACCCCGAGCACGAAGAGCTTGAGGACAAGGATGCCGCCGATCCGCTCGAGGCGAAGGCCAAGGCATCCGGTCTCAACTACGTCAAGCTCGACGGCCAGGTCGGCATCATCGGCAACGGCGCGGGCCTCGTCATGTCGACGCTCGACGTCGTCGCCTACGCCGGCGAGAACCACGGCGGCGTCAAGCCCGCGAACTTCCTCGACATCGGCGGTGGAGCCTCCGCGACCGTCATGGCCGCGGGCCTCGACGTCATCCTCGGTGACGAGCAGGTCAAGAGCGTCTTCGTCAACGTCTTCGGCGGCATCACCTCGTGCGTCGCCGTCGCGGAGGGCATCGTGAAGGCCCTCGAGATCCTCGGCGATGCGGCCACCAAGCCGCTCGTCGTGCGCCTCGACGGCAACCAGGTCGACGAGGGTCGCGCGATCCTCGCGGCCGCGAACAACCCGCTGGTCACCCTCGCCTCCAGCATGGACGAGGGCGCCGACAAGGCCGCCGAGCTGGCGAACGCGTAAGGGGAACCGGGAACATGTCTATCTACCTCAACAAAGACTCCAAGGTCATCGTCCAGGGCATCACCGGCGGCGAGGGCACCAAGCACACCGCGCTCATGCTCAAGGCGGGCACGAACGTCGTCGGCGGCGTCAACGCGCGCAAGGCCGGCACGACCGTGTCGCACGTGGATGCCGCAGGCAACCCCATCGAGCTGCCGGTGTTCGCGAGCGTAGCCGAGGCGATCGCCGCGACCGGAGCCGACGTGTCGATCGCGTTCGTGCCGCCGGCGTTCACGAAGGATGCCATGGTCGAGGCCATCGACACCGACATCCCGCTGCTCGTCGTCATCACCGAGGGCGTGCCCGTCGGCGACACCGCCGAGGCGTGGGCCTACGCCAAGAGCCGCGGCAACAAGACGCGCATCATCGGCCCGAACTGCCCCGGCATCATCACGCCGGGCGAGGCGCTCGTGGGCATCACGCCCGCGAACATCACCGGCAAGGGCCCGATCGGCCTCGTCTCGAAGTCGGGCACGCTGACCTACCAGATGATGTTCGAGCTGCGTGACCTCGGCTTCTCGACGGCCATCGGCATCGGCGGCGACCCCATCATCGGCACGACGCACATCGACGCGCTCGCCGCGTTCGAGGCCGACCCCGAGACCAAGGCGATCGTCATGATCGGCGAGATCGGCGGCGACGCCGAAGAGCGCGCGGCCGACTACATCAAGGCGCACGTCACCAAGCCGGTCGTCGGCTACGTGGCGGGCTTCACGGCGCCCGAGGGCAAGACGATGGGCCACGCCGGCGCCATCGTCTCGGGCTCGGCGGGCACCGCGCAGGCCAAGAAGGAGGCCCTCGAGGCCGCCGGCGTCAAGGTCGGCAAGACGCCGTCTGAGACCGCCGCCCTGATGCGCACGGTGATCGAAGGCCTGTAGACGCGCAGCGGCTACGCCGCCCGGTCGTTGAGCAAGGAGCGCAGCGACGCGTCGAAACGCGTCACCGCGCTCTGACGCGCACCCGAAGACGAAGGGGTCGGATGCCTGGCATCCGACCCCTTCGTCGCGTGTGGCACAGCGTAAGGCGGCGGGGGCTGATGACCGGACTCGAGATCGGCGCGATGGCGGAACCCGGACGCACCGCCGGTCAGGCGCTGAGTGTGTAGCGTTTGACGCCGCCGAGGCGGGGTGTTTGTGCGGGGTCTATCCAGGGTGGGGGAATCAGCCAGACGGTGGCATTGACTCCGATTCCGTCGATGTGGATGTCCCACCCGTCGTCGTGGAGGCGGTGGTGGCAGGCGGTGCAGAGGAGTACGCCGTTGCTGAGGTCGGTGGTGCCGCGGTGGCGTTTCCACCAGCGGAGGTGATGTACTTCGGTCCAGGCGGTGGGGGCTCCGCAGCAGGCGCAGCCGCCGTCGCGGGTGGCGAGGGCGAGCTTCTGTGCGCGGGTGAAGCCGCGTCTGTCGCGGCCCCAGTCGAGGATCTCGCTGTCACTGCCGAGGACGACGGGGATGACCTGCAGGTCGCAGGCTAGGCGGCGGACAGCCCCGGCGGGGAGGGGCAGGTCGATGCCGTCGATGGTCGCCGCGCCGATGCCGGTCTGAAGTTCTTCGAGGGTCATGCGGACGATGACGGTGGTGTTCGGTCCGGTGGGCAGCGTGTCGCACCCGATCGCATGCCGGCAGATGGTCGCCAACGCGTCAGCGCGCATCTGCGCCACGGACCGCTGGTCGCGGGTCGCGTCGGTCGCGTCGTGATTCGCGCGGAGGCCCTGGGCGACGAGGGCTTCGACGGCGGCCTTGATGGGCGCCCCGGTCTCGATGTCGACCTGCCCCGAGAACACGAACCGTCCGTCTCGCTCGCGCATCGAGAAGTCGCGCTGCGCGCGGTGTTCCTCGTGGCGGGGTTCGAGCCCGTCGGGGTCGAGGTGTGCTTCGGCGCGGACGATGAGCCGGTGCAGTTCATCGATGCGCAGACCTGGAGCGAGAGAGACGAGCTCCGCTTCCGCAGCATCCGCTCGTGCCGGATCGATCCGCGGCGCCACACGGTCGAGCATCGTCACGATCGCCGATGCCGCGGTCACCGCCAGCAAACCCGCGGCTACCGCGTCGGCCACGGCCTGATGTCTCGCGGGCATGACCTGCCCGGTCAGAGAGACCCTCGGCGCGGTCGCTTCGCCGACCTGCACCAGTTTGATGGCTTCGCCCATGCTCCCGCCGGTGGTCGCCTGGATCAGTGCTGCCGGAGTACGGAACCCCTGCTTTCTGGCGAACGAGTCTTTGCCGAGCTCGACCCGTGACTGCCGGGCGATCTCCGCCGCGACGGGGGCGAACGCCGCCTCAACCTGGCGTTTCAACGCGCCGAACGCCGCGTTCACCGCTGCCAGCTCACCCGGCGCGAGAGCGTCCGGCGCCCGCTCACCACCGACCCGCGCGAGCGCTTCGAGCGCCTCCGCGATCCGAGTCAGTGAACGATTTGTCATAGACTCAGTATAGAACATATGTTCTATACTGGCTAGGCCTAGTAGGGAGAAAAAACAGATAGAAGAACGATGTGACCCCGGGGACCGCTCAGACCCCGAGCGCGCTCTCGATCGGGCCGCGGGCGAAGAAGATCACGAAGCCCGCGGCGACGATCCAGAGCAGGGGACTGATCTCTTTGGCCTTGCCCGACAGTGAGCGGATGATCACCCAGCTGATGAAGCCGGCCCCGATGCCGTTCGCGATCGAGTAGGTGAGCGGCATGACGGTGACCGTGAGGAACACCGGGATGAGCGCCGAGACCTCCGTCAGGTCGACGTGACGGATCTGCGACATCATCAGCGCACCCACGATGACGAGCGCGGCGGCGGCGATCTCGGACGGCACGATCGAGGTGAGCGGCGTCAGGAACATCGCGAGCAGGAACAGCGCGCCCGTGACGAGGTTCGCGAGGCCCGTGCGGGCGCCCTCGCCGATGCCCGATGCCGACTCGATGAAGACCGTGTTGGAGGATGCCGAGGTCGCACCGCCCATGACGGCGCCGACGCCCTCGACGATGAGGGCGGAGCGCAGGCGCGGGAAGTTGCCCTTCGCGTCGGCGAGCCCCGCTTCGCGCGAGAGGCCGGTCATCGTACCCATGGCGTCGAAGAAGTTCGTGAACACGAGGGTGAAGACGAGCATGATCGCCGCGAGCGCGCCGATGCGCCCGAACGCGCCGAACAGATCGACGTGCCCCCACGCGAGGGTCAGGTCGGGCAGGCCCACCCACGAGCTCGGTAACGAGGGCACGGAGAGCCCCCAGCCGCCGGGGTTCACGACGCTGCCGTCGGCGCCCACCTTGGGGCCGAGGTGCCAGATGGCCTCGACGACGACGGCGAGCACCGTGCCCGAGACGAGACCGATCAGCAGCGCCCCCCGGATTCGCAGCGCCATGAGCACGGCGCACAGCAGCAGGGTCGCGACGAACAGCAGCGTCGGGATCGTCGCGATCGATCCCGATGCCCCGAGACCGACCGGCGGCGAGTTCAGCCCGGTCGACGTGACGAATCCGCTGTCGACGAACCCGATGAACGCGATGAAGAGGCCGATGCCGACCGTGATCGCCGTCTTCAGCTGCAGCGGCACGGCATCGAAGATCAAGCGGCGGAGGCCTGTGGCGGCGAGCAGCACGATGATCAGACCGTTGATGACGACGAGGCCCATCGCCTCTGCCCACGTGACCTGCCCGACGACCGACACCGCGAGGAACGAGTTGATGCCCAGGCCCGCCG
Organism: Microbacteriaceae bacterium PS02068; assembly: GCA_029959325.1. GTDB lineage: Bacteria > Actinomycetota > Actinomycetes > Actinomycetales > Microbacteriaceae > Microbacterium. The sequence continues at coordinate 10,302 of JASCPF010000039.1, read as the reverse complement.
CGAAGGCGAACGGCAGCCGGGTCACGAGGCCGAACACGATCGTCATGACGCCGGCCGTCAGTGCCGTGACGGCGGCGACCTGGCCGAACGCGAGGTTCTCGCCGGCGACGTCGGTGCCGCCCGACAGGATGATCGGATTCAAGATGACGATGTAGGCCATCGTCACGAAGGTGACGATGCCGCCGCGGACTTCCGCGCCGACGGTCGACCCTCGGCGGGAGATCTCGAAGAAGCGGTCGAGTCGGCTCGTCGGAGCCGTGGTGGGGGCCGCCCCGCGGGGCGCGGAACTGTGGGACATTGTTCCTCCTGCCAGAAACGTACTGGCTCTGCGTGCCGGGGCGGAACCGAGGCGAGCGCTGGGTAGGGTCGAAGCCGCATGAATCGCCTTCTCGTCGCCCTCCTGGCCGCCGTCGACGCCCTGATCGCAGCGGCCGCCGGCGTCGCGGTGATCCTCGCGCCGCTCACCGTGTTCTGGGTCGTGGGCCTTGGCGGTGCCGCAGACTGGGGCGCGCTCTGGCCGGCGTCGGTGCGCATCTGGCAGTTCGGCCAGCTCGTGCCGCTGCAGATCACCCTGCCGCCCGAGTACCTGACCGGGGCGGGCATTGCGGTGGATGCCGCGTCGTTCTGGATCTCGCTCGCCCCGCTCGCCTTCGCGGCCTTCACCGCCGTGTTCGCCGCTCGTTCGGGCGCCCGGTCGGCGCGCGCGGGCGCATGGATCGTCGGCGTCCTCGCCGGCACGGCGGCCACGGCGGTCATCGCCGCGCTGCTCTGGCGGACGTCGCCCAACCCGATCGCGGCGGTCTACGGGTGGCAGGCGCTGCTGCTGCCGACGGCGGTCTTCGCGGTGCCGGCCCTGCTCGGCGCGCTCGTCGGGGCCTGGCGACACGGCGACGACGGCCCGATCGATGCGCTGCGTCATGGTGCCGAGCGCGACCCGCGCTGGGCGAGGGTGCCCGAGGCATCCGCTCGGGGCATCGGCATCGCGCTCGCGGGTTTCATCGCGGTCGGTGCGCTCTTCGTGGCTGTCGCGGCCATCGCCCGCGGTGGAGAGGTGATCGCCCTCTTCGAGGCAGCGCACGTGGATGCCGCGGGCGCGATCATGATCGCGATCGCGCAGCTGGCCTATCTGCCGACACTCGTCGTGTGGGGCGGCGCATACGCGGCGGGGCCGGGCTTCGCGATCGGCGCGGGCACGACGGTCTCGCCGGCGGGAACGAACCTCGGCGTCGTGCCCGGCGTGCCCGTGCTCGGGATCATCCCCGAGTCCGTCTCGCACTGGATGCTCGCGAGCGCCCTGCTGATCGTCGCCGTCGGGTTCGCGGCGGGCGCCGCCGCGCGGGGTCGCCTGGCGCGGTCTGCGCCGTCGGGGGGTTCTGCGGGCGGCGACTCCGGGGCATCCACCCCGCGGCTCGCGGCGCTGGCGGCGATCGTGCTCGGGGGAGCGGCGGGGGCTGCCGTTCTCGCCGTGACAGCGTCGGGGGCGATGGGTCCGGGGCGCCTGGCCCAGACGGGGCCTGCCGCCCTGCCGCTCGCCGTCGCGGTCGGCGCCGAACTGCTCGTCGGGGCGGCGATCGCCCTGCTCACGCCGGTGCGCCGTGCGGATGCGGATGAGGACCGATCGCTGACGGGGTGGTCGCATGAGGCGACGCGCGTCGAGACGGGCGTGACGGCCGGAGCCGTGACGGCGTCGGCGGGGCGCTCCGCCCCGGCGCCGTGGATCCCGCACGACGTCGACGAGACCGAACCGCTCGACACCGCGCCTGCCTTCCTCGGCGATGCGGGCTCCCCACCGGACTCCTCGCCGGACTTCCCGCCGGACTTGGCGCCGGATTCCGACGCGCAGCCCGATCGGTAGACTGGCGGCGTGCTCACGGTCGCGGTTCTCATCTCGGGCGCGGGCTCCAATCTGCGCGCCCTGCTCGACGCCGCTGCCGAACCCGGATTTCCCGCGCGCATCGTCGTCGTCGGCGCCGACCGGCAGGCCGATGGATTCGCGCACGCCGAAGCCTTCGGCATCCCCACCGTCCTGGTGCCGTTCCGCGAGTTCGAGACGCGCGAAGAGTGGGGCGACGAACTGCGCCGCCAGATCGACGTGTGGACGCCCGACCTCGTCGTGCTGAGCGGCCTCATGCGCCTGCTGCCGACGGCGCTGGTGGATGCCTGGGCCCCCGCGCTCATCAACACGCACCCGGCGTACCTGCCCGAATTCCCCGGAGCGCACGGCGTGCGCGACGCGCTCGCGGCGGGTGTCACCGAGACGGGGGCCAGCGTGATCGTGGTCGACGGCGGTGTCGACTCGGGCCCGATCCTCGCGCAGGAGCGCGTGCCCGTGCTGCCCGGCGACACCGAGCACACGCTCCACGAGCGCATCAAACCCGTCGAGCGGCGCCTGCTGATCGACGTCGTGCGCGCGATCGCCGAAGGCCGCACCGACCTCGCCGCGGTCGCGGCATCCGCGGCATCCGATCTTCCCTGATCTCTGTTCCGCACCCCCGACGTCCACCCGAAGACTTGGAGCCCCGCATGGCCGGTCCGACCATCGATCCCGCCCTCTATCGCGACCGCGACCTCGTGCCGATCCGCCGCGCGCTCGTCTCGGTCAGCGACAAGACCGAGCTGCTGCCCCTCGCGCAGGCGCTCGCCGCTGCGGGCGTCGAGCTCGTGTCGACCGGCGGGTCGGCGGCGCTGCTGCGCGAGGCGGGGCTCGAGGTCAAGGACGTCGCCGACATCACGGGCTTCCCCGAGTCGCTCGGCGGCCGCGTGAAGACCCTGCACCCGAGCGTGCACGCGGGGCTGCTCGCCGACCTGCGGCTCGAAGACCACGAGAGCCAGCTCGACGAGCTCGGCATCCTGCCGTTCGAGCTCGTCGTCGTGAACCTGTATCCCTTCGTGGAGACGGTGGCCTCGGGTGCCGCGGCCGACGCGGTCGTCGAGCAGATCGACATCGGGGGGCCCGCGATGGTGCGGGCCTCGGCCAAGAACTTCGCGAACGTCGCGATCGCCGTGTCGCCGGCGTCGTACCCCGCGATCATCGAGGCGTTGAACGCCGGCGGCACGACCCTGGCGCAGCGGCGTGAGCTCGCGGCACGCGCGTTCGCGCACACCGCGGCCTACGATCGCGCCGTTGCCACCTGGTTCGCCGACCAGACCCTCGAGGACGAGGGCGACCTGCCGCAGCACCTCACGATCAACGCCGAGCGACTCGAGACCCTGCGCTACGGCGAGAACTCGCACCAGCGCGCGGCGATCTACTCGCGCGCCGGCGGCCACGGCATCGCGCAGGCGACGCAGCTGCAGGGCAAGGAGATGAGCTACAACAACTACGTCGACGCCGACGCCGCGCTGCGTGCTGCGTTCGACATGGTGAAGCCTGCCGTCGCGATCATCAAGCACGCGAACCCGTGCGGCATCGCCGTCGCGGCGCCGAACGCACTCGACCCGATCGCGTCGGCGCACCTGCGCGCGCACGAGTGCGACCCGGTGTCGGCGTTCGGCGGCGTCATCGCCGCGAACCGCACCGTGACGCTCAAGATGGCCGAGAACCTGCGCGACATCTTCACCGAGGTGATCGTCGCGCCCGACTTCGAGCCCGAGGCGCTCGAGGTCTTCGCGCTCAAGAAGAACCTGCGCGTGCTGCGTCTGCCGGCCGACTGGCAGCAAGAGCCGATGGATGTCCGGCTGGTCTCGGGCGGGCTGCTGCTGCAGGATGCCGACCGATTCCCGGCAGAGGTCGAGTCGCTCGTCGACAGCTGGCAGCTCGTCACCGGCGACATGCCCGACGAGGCCGAGAAGGGCAACCTCGCCTTCGCCTGGAAGGCGTGCCGCGCGGTCAAGTCGAACGCGATCGTCCTGGCGCAGGGCTCGGCGACGGTCGGCATCGGCATGGGGCAGGTCAACCGTGTCGACTCGTGCCGCCTCGCCGTCGAGCGGGCGGGGGATCGCGCCGCGGGTTCCGTCGCGGCATCCGACGCGTTCTTCCCGTTCGCCGACGGACCGCAGGTGCTCCTCGACGCCGGCATCCGCATCATCGTGCAGCCCGGCGGATCGGTGCGCGACCGGGAGGTCATCGACGCGGCCCGTGCGGCCGGCGTGACGATGTTCTTCACGGGCGAGCGCCACTTCTTCCACTGAGCGCGGCCGCGCAGGCAGATGGGGAGTTCTCCCCATCGAGGCGCGCGGATGCCTTGGGTTACGGTCGTCTGAGGAGGTCGATGCTGTGGGAATGATGCTGCCGAACGAGCTGATCTGGGTGATGGAGAAGCTCGGCTTCGAATGGCCCGACATCGACGAGGACGAACTGCGTCGCGGCGGACAAATGATCGGCGTGTTCCGCGACGAGCTCGAAGACAAGATCCAGGCGATGGACCGCAAGGTCAACGGCGATCTCGCGGCGGCGTTGCAGGGGCAGGCCGGCCCCGCATACGTGAGCGCGTGGAACACCAACCGCTCGCAGAACCTGCAGCGACTGATCGATCTGCTCGGCCCGGTGCCGGCTGGCGTCGAGGTCGCCGCCGGCGCGGTGCTCGCGCTGAAGATCAAGGTGATCGTCGATGTGACCACGACGATGATCGCGCTCGTCGCGATGCTGACCAATCCCGTCACCGCCGTGGGCGCCGGCCCGATGGTGCTCATCAAGAAGAAGCTGCTCAATGCGGCCGTCGACATCGCCGTCGAACAGGCGCTGAATCAGGTGCTGCCGATGGCCATCGAACCGCTCGTGCAAGAGCTGCCGGGCATCATCATGGCGGCGCTCGATTCGCCGATCGTCGAGGCCGTCGCGGGCGACCCCGACCAGTTCTACGCCGACCTGCAGGCCCTCGAGCAGGCGCAGGGCGAGATGGAACAGCACGCCGCCGACGTCGAGACGCTCACCGAGCGGCTGATGTCGGATCTTGCGAGCCTCAACGTGGGTGGAGACTGACCGTGGGAATTGGTAGCGCGGTCATTCGACCGCTCATGAACTCGCTTGACGAGATGCCGGTGCACGTGCGTCAGCTCGCGGAGATGTTCCGGAAGCATGGCAAGAAGATCACGCACAGCGATGGCACCGTGAAGGATCTGGATGCCACGGATGTGCCGGAAGCGTTGCGTGACGGCTGGAAGAAGGAGTCTTGGTACACGCCCGATCGGATCATCGGGTCGGGTAAACCCAACCGACCGTACCCTGCCGAGTATCTCGACGCGGACTACATCCAGCAGCACCTGTCGCGCTTCGAAGGCGGGGCGACGCGGTTCTACAGGACAGACACACTCGGCCGGTACGGCCCTGGAAACCAGGGCACAACGTTCGCGTTCCCCACTTCAGAAGTCGACGGTCTCATTGCAGAAGCAGGCGGGGATCCCCGGCGCCTGGGCGATCTGCTGGGACTGGGCAGCGACTTCTTCGTCGATGCCGCGGGCAATCCCGTCCCCGTCACGCGAGCCGACTTCTCCTACGAAGAGCTCGCAAACGGCAATCTGCGGATGCCTCGTGGGGACGAAGCCGGTGCTAACTCCGCCTGGATCCCCGGTGGCTATCTGCCAGAAGGTATCCCCGAGGCGGTCTTCAACACCCATCCGGACGCGATCGGCGGCGACCCGAGCGTGGGTGGAACATGGGGGAGTTTCGACTCGTTCTCCTTCGGGACGAATCCGTGACAGCCGAGGGATGCCGCTACCCGAAGCGGTTCGAGATCTTCCGCCTCGAGGCGCTCGGCGACGACCCGTGGTTCACCGAAGCGCAGGCGCAGGAGCGGTACGAGGGTACGCGTGGCATGGCGATCATTGCCGGCGATGACCCTCCCGGGTGGTCCATCTGGGTCAGTCCGGTGTACCCGCAGACGCCGGCGGGTTTCGCGCGATTCGCTGTGACCTTATACGGCCCGACCAAGACGCCGCTCCGTGAGGTCGTCTGGGAGGCATCCGACGGCCCGCTGCGCTGCCAGCGCACGCTCGATCGCTTCTACCCCGAAGGAGATCCGGGGCGATGGGTGCGGGGCATCGACACCCTGATCGTCGAGCGGTCGTTCTGGGCCGATGGTGTCATCGAGGTTTCGATGTCGTCGCCGTGGGACGACGACGTCGTCTCCGTCATCGAGGGCGCGCCGACGTCCCTGCCACCCGTCATCGCGATGCCCGAGTTCGGTGAGTGGGCCGAGCTGCTCGAGGCGTCGGCGCTCCCCGCGGTCAGCCGATTCGGGCCGGATGCCATCGACGCGGCGATCGCGCTCGCCGGCGTCGCCGTCGAGCGGGGCTCTCTCGTCTCGGGCACGTGGCGGGTGCCGGCAACAGACCGGGACACGGCGCGGGTCGTGGATGCCGTTGTCGACGGCTCACCGTTGCCGCGTCTCGATATCCCGGTGTGGCACAGAGGAGCGGCGGTGATCGTGCCGCTGATGGCGCAGGGCGATCTGGGTGGAGGCGGCCGCGACGCGCACGAGGAGCTTCGACGAGCCGACGCGCTGGCGAAGAAGCTTGCGGGAGCGTTCGAGTATCGCGCGGGCGCACCCCTGGATGTCGACCTCGATCTGCGAGGCGACGACCGGGTCGCGTCGTACTCTCGGGCGTTGCGCGCGGCAGGCGTGACGCGGGCGTGGTGGTGGACGCTCGGTGACTCGGGCGTCGTCATCGTGTGGTCGGGCGACGAGCTCGCGGGCACGCTGACCCTCGCCGTCCACGTCGTTCCGGTGAGCTGGGTGTGGGATCGGAAGACGAAGCCGGGATCGGTCGACGTCGACCTGGGGTGGGGCGTGGACGACGTCCGAGCAACGCCGTGACACGGGGCATCCGCTCCGCGTGGGCGCCGGCTTCGCTGCACGACGGTGCCGTCGTCTCGTTCGACGGCGACACACTCATCGCTACCGGCGGTGCGATCGTCGAGGCGATCGAGAATCGTGTGCGTGACGCTCGGGCGACGCGGCCTCTGCCGCCGACGTTGCTGGACGGCGCCGTGCGGCTCCTGGAGCGCGGTGAGGCGTGGATCGCGCCGCTGTCGTTCGTGCCCTTCGCCGCCGGCGACAGACTCGTCGCCGGTGAGCGGCTCGCGACACGTGCTGCCGAGCTGGCGCGCGGTGTGGTCAGTGCGTGCTGGTTCGCACACGGAGACCCCGTCGAGATCGATGTCGAAGCGACCGGGTCTGATCGGCCGTACGCCGACGAACTCGCGCGGACGGGCGCCCGGAGCGCGTCGTGGTGGGATGTCGACGGCACCGCCCTGGTCCTCGTGCACTACCGCGACGGTGGTCGCACGGAACGCTCGGCGGTGCACCTCGTGCCCGTGGGCTGGGTGTCGACGACGCGCCCGACTCCTCGCAAGAAGCTGCCGCGAATGGACCTCGACTGGTCATGGGGTGATGTGGTCTCCTCACTTCCTGACACGGCGATCGGCATCGGCCTGCGGTGACTGAGCGCTTCGGCTGGTTCTCCGCGCTGGCGCCGACGTCGCTGCGAGAGGGTGCGGTCATCTCATACAGCGGCGACTTTCTCGTCGCGTCGGGATCGAGCATCGTCGAGGCGGTCGCAGCCCGCCTGGCGGGCCCTGCAGCGGCGGGAGGCTGGCTGACTGACGGCGTTCCGTTGCTGGCCCGCGGCGACGTATGGATCATCCCGCTGTCGTGGAATCCGCACGCTGACGACGCAGACCGGGAAGCCCGGCTGGTGGCTGATCGCCGCCGCGATCTGTGGGCGGAGATTCGCAGCGCGTGCGAATACTCCTACGGCTGGCCGGCGCACCTCGATGTTGAGGGCGCACCCGCCGTGGATGCCTACCGGCGAGAGCTCGTTCGGACCGGGGTGCGCCGGGCCGACTGGTGGGAGATCGGCGATCGCGCACTGGTCCTCGCGGTGTACGGCGAGCTGATACCGGCCGCCGTACAGAAGATGGCGCTTCATGTCATCCCCCGGGACTGGGTTTCTGAGCATCCACGAACTCGAGCACGGCCTCCAGCGGATCTCGATCTCTCCTGGCAGTGGAGTGAACTCATAGGCGTCCCGCTCACGGTCGAGGCCGTGCGAAGCGGTGCGGTCCTCGCCGCCACGGGGAGAGACGTGATCGAGGTCCTGCGGCGTGCGCTCGACGGCGCGAACGATCGCGCGGACGTCCACCGTCGGCTCGCCGACGCACTCCCACTCCTTTCGACCGCAGGGATGTCGGTCATACCGCTCGCCTGGTGCGCCCCCGAGCTTGCGGAGCAGGACATGCGCGCCCAGCAACTGCGTCAGCGGGCGGAATGGCTTCGTCAGGATCTGCGGCGTGCGCTCGATGCGCCACACCCGCTCGCCGCGACGCGAACAGGCGACGCAGAGGATCGATGGCTGCTCGGCGAATTCAGGGTCGACCTCGTGACGAGAGAGGATCCGCCGGGCAGCGCGCCGGCCCAGCTCGCGCTGCACGTGATCGCGCTCTCCGGAGCGACCGCTCGTCAATCCGACCTCGCGACCTCGGACAGAGCCCTCACGTGGACCGGCGCCGACGCGGTCGCGGCGTCGTCGCCAGATCATCGCCCCGCAGACCGCGCCCGGTAACCTGGCATCACCGCCCCACAAGGAACAGGACGCATGAGCCACTCATCCCACGACACCGCCGTGACCGTGACCCCGCGCATCTACGGCGCCAGCGAGCTCGGTGTGCTGTCGTTCACGGCTCCGGGTCCGGCGCATCCGCGTGTGGAATACGTCGGGGGGGACCTGTTCGTCGGCCTCGACGAGGGCACGGGCGGCGCCGCGATCACGCAGGGCCAGGTCGAGGGCTGGGCAGAGCCGTTCCGTGACGCGGTCGTCGCCGCCCTGGCATCCGCTCCCGCGTTGCCCGAGGTGCGAGACGGGCTGATCGTCGTGACCGACGAGGTCGCAGCCGCCGCGGTCCTGCTCGAGCCGCACCGCGTGTCGGCGGCATCGCTCGCGGGGACGCCGGTCGTGTTCGCGCTCGCACGCACTCGCGTCGTCGTGGTCGGCGCCGATGACGAAGACGCGATCGGTCGCGTGCTCGAGCTCGCAGAGCAGCTGTTCGAAGAGGGTGGCCCGCTCGTGAGCGCGCACCCGATCGTGCTCGAGGGCGCCGCGTGGGCACCGTTCCGCTGGCGTGAGGTGGCCCCGGCGCTCGAGATGCGCTTCGAACGGGTGCTGCGCCTGTTCAGCGTGCGCGCCTACGAGGCGCAGTCGGCCGTGCTGCAGCGCCCCGACGTGCACATCGCCGACGCGAAGATCCGCGTGCTCGACTCGGGAGTCACAACGACGTTCGCCGCGTGGCCGAAGGGCACGGCGACGCTTCTTCCCGTGGTCGACAACGTCATCATCGCCGATCCGTCGGGCTCGCTGAGCGTCGCGACGTTCGACCAGTTCCTCACCGCGGGCGGCGACGCGATCGTGCGCACGGGCCTCTCGCCGCTGCGCTACTTCGTGCCCGGCGAGCCTCCGCGAGCTGCCGGGGCATGATCTGGGAGGTCGACGAGAAGTCGCGCGTCATCGATGGGGTGGATGCCGCGGGGCGCCCCGACCCCGCCTACGCGGCGGCGCTCGGCCTCGAGCGCGCGCCCCTCGGGCCGCGCGCTCTCGCATTCACCTGCGACCTCGCGATCTGGATCGTCCTGCAGCTGCCGCTGTGGCTCGGCGCGATGCCACTCGTGCTCAAGCTCGCGAGCGGATCGATCTCGCCCTACGGCTTCGTCAATCACCCGGGCTTCGTGCCGGCGGTCGCGATGGCGGCGATCTCGGTCGCGCTTATGCTGGTGTACGCGATCGTGCAGTGGATCCTGCACGGCCGGCGGGGTGTCACGGTGGGCAAGGCGGTCACGGGCATCCGCACCGTCAACGTCCGCACGCTCGAGCGGCCCGGTGTCTGGGCGGTGCTGCTGCGCTTCGTCATCGTCGGGGCGTCGGGAATCGTGCCGCTGTTCGGCCCGACGATCATGCTGCTCTCGCCCACGTTCGACACCGAGAAGCGCGGTCGCGGATGGCACGATCGGGCGGCGAAGGTCTGGCTCGTCGACGTGCGCGCAGGCCTGAACCCGTACGACGAGAAGCGCATGCGCATCGCGCGCAAGACCGTGAAGGCAGATCCCCTGCCCGAGCGGACAGAACTGCCGTCGCTGGCGACCTCCGCACAGTCGGCCGCATCCACCGAGTATCGCCCGGGCAGCCGCATCAGCGCGGGTGTGCTCGGAGTCTCGCGAGCGCAGGAAGGCCCCGGCGCGGCGATCCCTGCCGTTCCTTCGGCGCTGATCGCGCCACCCGCGCCCCCGGTCCCCGCGCCGCCGGTCGCCGCGCCGCCCGTGGCGGCGGCACCCGTGCCAGCGTCGCCCATGACCGCGCCACCCGTGACCGCGC